>JANNSD010000149.1:0-8849 GCA_031402225.1 Gemmatimonadota bacterium
GGGGGACGACGTGCCCCAACTGAGGGCCGCGGCGTGGGCGGAATCGAGCGCCTTGTCGACGTCCTCGTGGGTGGAGCGCGCGACTTCGCAGAGCGGCTGTCCGGTGATGGGTGATGGATTGATGAAGTACTGGCCGCGGGCCGGTGGGGAGTACTCGCCGCCGATCCAGTTATCGTAGCGGGCCCGGATGGGGATGCGCATCATGCTGAGCGGGGTGGAGGCGGGAATGGTGGCGCTCTTCCCGCTGGGCTTGGCAGTGGCGGTCATGGGAGCAACTCCGGCTGATCAGGTTGGTTGGGCGCACGCGCGACGACGATCCGGTACGGTCGCGCGGCTCACAAAATTATGGGGGCAGCCGGGGGGAAGCGCCAGTTCCGCTGGGCCGCGCGGGCGCTGTACCGGCCGGTCGGGCGGGGCGCTGCGGGGGCCGGTCGGGCGGGGCGCCCGGCCCGGGGTGCGGCGAATGGGGATGGCTCCGGAGGCACCGTTGCCCGGCGCGTTCGCCATGGACCCTGGTGTCCCGGTCGGATAGTTGGAGCGACGGCACGTGTGCCGATGGAGCCGCCCCAGCGCCGCGCCAGTCCGGGTTTCTATAGCATCGCCGGTCGGTCGGGCCGGTCGGTCGGGCCCGTTGGGCGGGGCCGGTCGGGCGGGGCGCCCGGCTTCGGGAAAGGGGAACGCACGCCGGAGTTCCCCGTCGATCCGATGCACCGGTGCGTTCCACGATCCCTCGCCGGGCGCCCCATCCCTCCCGGCCCTTTTCAATGCGCTATGTTCGGATCCGATCCCGCCCCGTTCCCTGAACAGGTCTTCACGATGCGTCTGTCCGTCGCGCTCGCCATCCTGACGGCCACCGCCATCCGTCCGGTGGCGGCCCAGACCCTGTCGCCGCCGGTGGTGGAGGATCCGTACATCTGGCTGGAAGAGAAGGATGGTGCCACCGCCATGGAATGGGTGGCGGTCGAGAACGGAAAGACGATTCCGCGGTTCGAGAGCGATCCGCGCTACGCCGGGTTCTACCGGGAGGCGTACGCGATCGCATCCGCCGAGGACCGGATTCCGTACCCGACGCTCACCCATGGGCGGGTGTTCAACCTGTGGCGCGACGGGGCGCATCCGCACGGCATCTGGCGCTGGACAACAGAGGCCAGCTTTCGGACGCCGCAGCCGATGTGGACGACGATGCTCGACATCGACTTTTTGGGCAAGGCTGAGGGGAAGGAGTGGGTGTGGCAGGGTGCCGACTGCCTGGGCCCGGAGGAGCGCCTCTGTCTCCTGGCCCTGTCGGCGGGGGGCGAGGATGCGGTGACCCTGCGCGAATTCGATCTCGGCACCGGGCAATTCGTGGCGAACGGGTTCGTCCTGCCGCTCTCGAAGCAGGGTACCGCGTGGCTCGATGCCAACACGCTGCTCGTGTCGCGCGACTGGGGCCCGGGGACGATGACGGCATCGGGCTATCCGTTCGTGGTGAAGACGCTGTCGCGCGGCCAATCGATCGAGCAGGCGAAGGAGGTGTTCCGCGGGGAGGCGGCGGACCAGGTGGGGTCGTGGCCCGGGGTGCTGACCGACGGCCAGGGCCACCGAGTGCCGTTCATTCTGCGGTACTCCACCTTCTTCGGGCACGAGACGTTCGCGCTAACCGCGAACGTGACGGTCAAGCTGCCGCTGCCGGAGAAGTCGGACCTGATGGGCATGGTAGACGGCCATGTGATCATCAAGACGAGCGAGGAGTGGACCGCGGGAGGGCGCACGATCCCAGCTGGCGCGCTGGTGTCGGTGGAGCGAACCGAGCTCAATGGGGGACCAGTGATCCCCGTGGTGCTGTTCCGGCCGACCGCGCGGCAATCGCTCGATGGCGCTGCTGCGACGCGGACGCGGGTGGTCGCGGTGATCCTCGACAACGTGCGCAGCCGAGTGGTGGCGTTCACCCCGGGTGGCCCGGAATGGACGTCGCGCTCGCTGGGGCTGCCGGACAATGCGGCGATCAATCTTGCCGCGTCGAGCGACCGGAGCGACGAGGTCTACCTCAGCGTCACCAGTTTCATCGTCCCGACCACGCTCTGGTGGGCGAATGCCGCGACGGGACAGGTGGCGCAGGTGAAGGCGATGCCGGCGAGGTTTGATGCGTCGAACGCCGTGGTACAGCAGTTGGAGGCGACGTCGACCGACGGGACGAAGATTCCCTACTTCATCGTGCACCGGAAGGACATTCCGCTCGACGGTTCGACGCCGACGATCATGACGGCGTACGGCGGCTTCGAGGTGTCGTACACGCCCTTCTATTCCGGCACCATGGGGAAGCTGTGGCTCGAGCGCGGGGGGAGCTTCGTGCTGGCGAACATCCGGGGCGGGGGCGAGTTCGGTCCGGCGTGGCATGAGGCGGGGCGGAAGACGAAGCGGCAAGTGATCTACGACGACTTCGCGGCGGTGGCGCAGGACATCTTCGCGCGGAAGCTGTCGAGTCCGGCGAAGTTCGGTATCTACGGCGGATCGAATGGGGGACTGCTGATGGGTGTGGAGATGGAGCAGCATCCCGACCTGTGGAACGCGGTGGTGATCCAGGTTCCGCTGCTGGACATGATGCGGTACGAGCAGATCCAGGCGGGCGCGTCGTGGGTTGACGAGTACGGTTCGGCGTCGGTGCCGGAGGAAGCGGCGTTCCTGCAGACGATCTCGCCGTACCAGAACCTGAAGCCGGGGGTGAGGTACCCGGAGCCGTTCATCTGGACCACGACGAAGGATGACCGGGTGGGTCCGCAGCATGCGCGGAAGTTCGCGGCGCGGATGAGCGAGTACGGGTTGCCGTACCTGTACTACGAAGACACGGCGGGCGGGCATTCGGGGGATGCGGACATTGCGCAGGGGGCGCGGCTCAAGGCGCTGGAGATGACGTATTTCAGCCAGAAGCTGATCGGGGCCGGACGGGTGGAGTGAATGCGTGGGTTGCGCCTGACGGGCGGGGCGCGGCTGTGGGGCGGCTGTGGCGGCGCTGTGGCGCGGCTGTGGGGCGGCTCCTTCGGCTCCCGTGCCGGCGCGGCCGAGTCCTGATCGCGCCAGCTCGATCATTGGGGATGCGCGTGGGGCCAGGTCGATTGCGCCGCTGCCGGGCAACGGAGCCTCCGGAGCCATCCCCATGCGCCGCACCTGGCGCGTCATGTTGCGCCCTCCCGCCCTACCCACCAGAGACCCTCAGCGAGCACGCGATTCCAGGCCTTGGTCGCGGCGTAGTGGGCGACGAGGGCGGTTTCCTGCATGCCGCTCAGCGGTGGGGCCCGGCGCGCGACGACGACCCGGGATGGTCACGCGCGTTCCCGGTTTATTCCGCAGCGACCGACCGACTGACCGCGCGCTCGACTTCCTGCTGGGCGTCCGCGAGGCGGCCCAGGTCCTCGCCGATGAGGCGGGCCGCGTCGATGAGCGTGGTGAGTGGCGCGAGATCGGCCGCTCCCGCGTGGAGGCGGAGCAGGTCGAGGCGGATGCCCTCGAGCGCCGCGACGCTCTCGGCGAGCCGCGTGGCGGCCGCCTTCTTCCGGGCCGCCATCGCCTCGGACTCGGCGACACCCGATGGGGCAAGGGCCGTGACCAACTCGATGTCCGCGCGCGCCTCGGCGGCACGGGCCTCGAGACGTTCGACGATCGCCGGCAGCCCCGCGAGCTGTTCGCGGTGCTCCTTCGGCAGCGCCGCGAAGAGCTCTGACGCGGCGACGCCGAGTGCCGCCTCGGTGGCGCGGAACGCGGATGCGCCCGCGAGCTGCGAGCGTTCGGGGGCACCGAGACGGCGGGCGATCCACTCTCCCACCCGGCTGTTCCAGAGGCGCTCACGGATACCGGCCTGCCACCACTGGCGAATCCCATTGGGAATGAACTGCACATCGAGCGCATTGCTCGCGGCTCCCAGCACCATCGTGATGAACAGCGGCACGACGAAGAACAGCATGTTGACCTGATTCTCCACGAGCGTCCCCTGGAGGACCAATCCGAACGTGACGCCGAGCCAGGTAGCCGAGCCGGCGGTGGCGAGTCGCAGGACCCGGTGGGTGAGGGGCTCCTTGTCGTCTCGAGCAAGTGCCTCGGTCTCGGCCCGCTCGCGCTGTGCGACCCTGAGCGCCGCCCGCAAGTCGGCGAGACTGTGTCCCGCGCGGAACTGCCGGCGCGCCTGATTGAGGTGGAAACCGACGATGGGCAGGAGCGGCGACAAGGTGATCGCTGCGAGGAGCACGGGGTCCGCCAACCGATTGCCGCCGAGCCAGGCGATGACGTTGCCCACCGTGAGGGTTCCGAACAACCCGGACCACGCCATGTAGGGAACCAGGAGCGGATTTCGGGTGGCCAGCCAGGCGCGCAGCGTGGGCGGCAGTGCCGGCCGCGTGTCCGGCGCCGGGGCGAGTGCCTCGGCCAGCGCCTCGCCGTCGGTGAATCGCGCCGCGGGGTCGGGTGCGAGGCACCGGTCGATGGCCGCGCCGAACGCGGGAGGCAGCCCGGGCGCTGCGTGCATGACGCTCGGTGGCGCCTCTGTTGCCTGGCGCAGAAGCAGTGCGGGCAGCGTGTGCGACTCGAAGGGCAGTCGGCCGCTTACGGCGAGGTAGCCGACGACGCCGAGGGCGTAGATATCGCTGCGTCCATCGAGGGGTTCGCCCGCCGCCTGCTCGGGGCTCATGAAGTGCGCGGTGCCCATGATCTTCCCGGGATCGGTGATGGACGCGGGGTCCGCACCACCGTGAGCGATACCGAAGTCGGTGACGAGCGCGCGACCGGTGCCGGCCTCGAGCAGGATGTTGTCCGGCTTGACGTCGCGGTGCACGATGCCGCGTCCGTGCGCGTAGGCGAGTGCCCAGGCCACTTCGCGCAGGACGCGGGTCGCGTCGGAAGGCGGCAGGGGACCCCGGGTGCGCAGCCGCTCGCCGAGCGTCTCGCCCTCCACGTAGCTCATGACGAAGAAGACGAAGCCGCCGGCGTCGCCGACGCGATGGATGGGGACGATGTGCGGGTGCGAGAGCCCGGCGGCCATCCGGGCTTCGCGGACGAAGCGCTCGCGCGCGGCCGGGATGCGGGCGAGATGGGTGGGAAGGACCTTGATGGCGACATCGCGATCGAGTTGCACTTCGCGCGCGAGAAAGACGACTCCCATGCCGCCACGACCGAGCTCGCGCTGGAGCGAGTACTCGCCGGCCAGGGCGGCCTGGAGGTCGAGGAACTCGGTGGAGGGATGGGTCACGCCCTCACCCTGGCCGACAGAGGCTTCATTCGGGCGCTAGAGAGGCACGCTGATGGTGTACGTGCCGGACACCTTCGCGTCGCCCCGGATCTGAATGTCCACGGTCTGGGCACCCACGAGCTTGAGGGTTCGCGTCTCGGTCGATCCGGAGAGCAGCAGGCCGTCGACGGCGGCGGTGCCGTTGACGAGCACCTGGATGCCGCCTTCGGCCTGGCGCGAGTCCGTCGTGACCGTCAGCACGATGGTTTCCCTCGGTCCGGAGTAGACGCGGTCGGTCTGGTCCTTTGGTCCGACGGCGAAGATCGCCGAGTGGGTTGCAACGCCGCTGGCCATGGAGCGCTCCTTGATGGAAATGGTGGGTCAACACGACTCACTCAATGTGCTTTCCGGGCGAGCCAGTCGTCCAGGCGCACGGCGGCGACCGAGTCGCGCGCAGTGCTGGAGTCGATCCAGCCGCGATACTCCGGCAGCTTCTTGAGGTAGGTGAGGTACCGCGGATAGGTGGCAGGGTCCTTTCCGTCCAGGATCTCGACCGCGGTCTTCACGGTCGCGGCCGCAAAGGCGCGCCAGATGCGCTCGCCGAAGGCGGCCGTTGCCAGGCTCGGCGCGCCGAGGTAGCCGGGCCATCCGGGCTTCCGGGCTACCGCAAAGGCTTCGGCGTAATTGGCGCCCGCGACTGACGGCGCGTCCTTGTATCCGGGCGCCACAAGGTCCGGTCGCAGGTATAGCATGAGGCTGTGTTCGTCCATGCCCGCGTGCAGGGAGAGCCCATCCGCGGCCTTTTCGGCGGGTGTCATGACGCTCATGGCGCCGCCCCAGCCACCGAGCACGGGCAGCAATCCCCACAGGTTCACCATGGTGCCACCCCAGGTGGCGTGGAAGTAATCGCCGGCATCGTCGAGTGCCCCGATGTGCAGCGGTGAACCATGCACATTGACGACGAGTATCCAGCGGAAGCCCTGTTCTGCCAGCTCGTCGGCGAGATCGGCATAGGTTGCGCGCAACGTCGAGGGGCGAATGGCGTAGGTGCCGGGGAAGGAGTATTGGCCCCCGATTTCATTGGAGCCGCTCGCGCCGACCGAGACGGGCGGGAAGACGAGGACGGTCCAGCCGGGGCGCGCCTGGACGATGCCCTGGGCGAGTTCGCTGGTGAGGCGCGCGCTGAGGATACCGTCGGTGAAGGCTGGGAGGTACGGGCCATGTTCCTCCAGCATGCCGCCCTGGAGAATGACCACGGTGCGCGCGCGGTCGAGGGCGAGGATCTCGCGGGTGTTCAGGTCGGCCACCTGCAGGACCTGCGCGGGGAGCGCGCGACCGAGCAGCAGCGCACAGGTCAACAGCACACCGACTCGATACTGCATGCCGGGCTCCTTACCTCAGGACATGACGCGTGAAGGGATGTTCGCTCGGCCACATGCGGATGACAAGCAGGACGGGGAGGACGGGCCAGGCGAGGTTGGAGCCGAACACCATCGCGATATTGTCGGCCTTGTGGATACCCAGTTTCTCCTCGAACAGGATGATCACCACGTTGGTGAAGAGCATGGTTGCGTAGATGATGGTGGGAAGGCGAATATGCGGCCGTACCAGTGGAAGAGGTCGACCGCGGCCTTCGGGGGCCAGAGGGGGTAGGTGAAGTTCGAGGTGTCAGGAATGGGGACCTGCTCGACATCGACGAAGTAGGTGATGAAGAACAGTTTGGAGGGGAAGAACCCCAGGAACTCCCAGTCGAACTTCCGTTCGGCGAGGGGGATTGGCTGACGATCGGGGTTCACGCCAGGCCCCGGGGAATGAGTGCCTTGTGGTTCTTCTTCATCCACTTCACCACCTGCCCGCGAAGCACGGTCACTATCTCGTAAAGTTCCTTCGCCTCAGCCGTTGAGGTAGTACCCGCGCGCTCGTAGTTGTTCTGATTGCGCTTGCGGCGTACGGAGTCCAGAAGGTTCACTATCGCCTCCGCCGTGCCAGCCGTTTCGCGCAAGGAAAGAATCGCTCGTTCATGCGCGCGTTCCCGGGCGGGCCGGAAACCAGCTGCGGCCAGGGCCAGGATGGCGAGCTGGAGGGCGGCATTGTAGGTGATGCCCAGTCGCCAATCCGCGCTCAATCGCGGAACCGCAGCATCGTTGAGATCGCGATCGACGAGCGCGAACAGGTCCGCGATCTCTGCGGGACTCGCTTCGTGGACGACTATCCACCGACTAGCGAGCCAATCGCTCAAGGTCATGTTCGTCGCCCGCGATGAAAAGCTTCGGCCCCGATACAACCCGGCTCAGGAAGGCAGTGCCGCCCTTGAGTCGCTTCCGGAACTCACCGATAGGATACACCGAGGGATTCACCTCACGCCCAAGGCGCGCTTCGGCGGCGCGAACAGCGGGGACAATGTCCGTCAGTGTCGCATCGCCGAGCACAAGGAGATCGACGTCACTGGACGCGGTTTGTGACCCGGCCGCAATCGACCCATAGACGAGTGCCAGGACCACCTGTCCCGAGCTGACAAGGGGCGCGAGTTCGGAGCGCAGTACCTCAGTCGCACCGGTGGTCTTCTCCATTATGGCTTGCAGCTCACGAAACACGACCGCGTCTGCATTCGCTGAAAAGTAGACCTGGCGCCCCTCGCTGGTTCGCCGCACCAGCCCCGCCTCAACCAAATGCCCAAGCTCGCGCTGGACCGCACCGGATCCACTCGCCACACGGCGAAAGATCTCGCGCATGTGAAAGCGCTCATCGGGGCGCCCGAGCAGCAGGCCGAGGACGGCCCTGCGGGTTCGCCCGAACAGGATGTCACCCACTTCACTCGGTAATGTGCCCATAATGGGTGCGAATGTACCCTAAATGGGTACGCCGGTCAAGGAGGTGAGGCCGCGGGCCGGGCGTCGATGCCGAAGTCGGCCAGCACGGCGGCGTACCAGTCATCATCGCTCATGGCACCCCAGTCGACCCACTGCTCGTCGGTCTTACCCTTGCGCCACGCGAGGAATGGCTCAGCGTCGGGACCGACGGGGTGCCGGAGTTGCCAGGTGCCGCTGCCGACGATGTCGAGCACCTTGTCGGCCACGAGGGACGGGAGGACCGGTGCGGTCAGGACGGCGACAAACAGCGCGGCGAAGCGCTGTTGTCCGAGATAGGGAGACGGCGCCACGGAGGTGCTGATGCGCCGGGCCATTGGGGTATCGATGATACCGGGTTCGACAATCGCCACGTGGATGCCGAACTGTTTCACTTCCTGAGCCAGCGCCTCGCTCAGGGCCTCGAGGGCGAACTTCGACGCGCCGTAGCTGGCGAGCGGGGTGTTGGCAATGTGGCCGGCGACGGACGAGATGTTGATGATGGTGCCGCTCCGGCGCTGGCGCATTGAGGGAAGCACCGCCTGGATGCACCGGATGACGCCGAAGTAGTTGGTCTCCATGACGGAGCGGAACTCGGCGAGGGGGAGCTCCTCGACGGTGCCGCTCTTCTCGATGCCGGCGTTGTTGACGAGCACATCGATTGGCCTGAGCGCCTTCACCGCGGCGGCGATGCCCTGCGTGACCGACGCGTCGGTGTCCACATCCATGGCGATGACGGTGATCGGCAGCTTCTCCTTCGCGGCCTGCTCGGCGAGCTGGGGCGCGCGCCCGGGGTTCCGCATGGTGGC
>JANNSD010000150.1:0-1821 GCA_031402225.1 Gemmatimonadota bacterium
GGCCACGCCGCGCTACGGCGTGCCCGCGGTGAAGCGGCAGCCCCCGGACGGCTCCCGGTAGTGCGCCCGGCGCTCTTCGTCGCCCTGCTGGCCGTCCCGGTCACGTCCGCCCCGGTCCTGCACGCACAGACGCTCCGCGAGTACTCCAGCACCCGGCAGGATCACGGTGAGTCGCACCTCGCCGCTACCATCCAGTACGCCGGCGGCGACCTCAGCCTGGTGCCCGCGCCCTCCGGCATTCTCTACGCACTGCGCCTCACCTACGACGCCGAACGCTTCGCCCCGGTGGCGCAGTTCGACCCCGCCGCTCCCCGGCTCACGCTCGGCACCGAGGCGCTCTCGCGCTCCGGAGGCGTGCGGGTCAGCAATCGCGGCACGCCGCCCGCCGCGACCGTCGGGCTCGGCACACGGGCGGACCTGGACCTCGACATCGAGCTGGGTGCCGCCCAGGCCACGCTCGAGCTTGGCGGCCTTCGCATCAGCCGCCTCAAGCTCCAAACTGGGGCGAGCAAGACGGTGGTGCGGTTCTCCGAATCCAACCCGATCCGCTGTTCGTCGGCGGAGTTTGCTGCCGGGGCCGCCGAGCTCATGGTGACTGGCCTCGGATACTCCCGTTGTGGTTCCGTGAAGTTCACCGGTGGGCTGGGCAAGGTGACACTCGACTTTGGCGGGCGCTGGGCGGGACCGATGCAGCTCGACGCCACGATGGCGGTCGGCGAACTGGTACTGCGGCTGCCGAAGCAGGCCGGCATCAAGCTTGAACTCGACAAGTTCCTGGCGAGTTTTGCCCCGGCCGGGCTGGTGCCGAGCACCGACGGCCGCACCTGGATGAGTGCCGGGTTCGAGAACGCACCCCGGCAACTCATGGTCGATGTGGAAACTGCGTTTGGCGGTGTGACGGTGGAGTGGATCGAGTAGGGCCGCCCGCCCTCACTCCTTCTTGCGTGTTCCCGTCACCGGCCGCGGCTCCTGCGGCCCTGCGTCGGGGCTGTCGATCTTCCGCGCTACCGTACCCTCGAGACTGTCCCCCTTCGCCCGCAGCACCCAGGTACTCACCACGTTGGCTTCGTGTTCGGCGCCGTTGACGTTGATCGTCGCCTTGCCGTGGGCAATGAAGGTGGCTTCGCCGGTACTCGCCTTTGCGGCGAGCCGCACCGGCGGACGTGCCGGCATGTCGGGAGCGGGGTTGGTGGCCAGCGTGCCGATCAGCGAATCCGCGACGGGCTGGATGGTGAGCGTGCCCGTCGCGAACAGGGGTGTTGCCATACCGTCCTCGATCCGCATGCCGGCCTGAAAGTTGACCAGCCATACGCCGACGAGCGGCTGCTGCTGGGCGTGCAGCGAGGCGCTGCCGAGGGTCAGGAACGCCACGAGACTGCTGATGTGTTTGGTCATGTGGTCAATGATGCCCGGGCCACTCCCAGCGTCGCAACGGCTCAGTGGCCAATGACGCCCTCGATCGGGGGCGCCGCAGCGGGTGCCGCGGCGCGGAAGTCCTGGCCCAGCAGGGCGCCGATGGTGGCGGCGATCTGCGACTGCGTCACTTCCTCGCCCGACCGCACGCCGGTAGCCGGCGTATCGGGGCCGATGACCGCCATCCAGACGCGCTCGGCACCCTCGATATCACGTCCATGATCGGTCCAGTCGTCGCCGCGTCCCCGACCGTGGTCCGCCGTGATAATGAAGGTGGTGCTGCCACGATACTCCGGCATCGCCTCCATGGCAGTCCACAGCTCCGCGATGGCGGCGTCCACCCGGTGAATGGAGCGCAGGTACAGGTCGTACCGTCGCGCGTGCGCCCACTCGTCCGGCTCGCCGTAC
>JANNSD010000151.1:0-35657 GCA_031402225.1 Gemmatimonadota bacterium
GTGGCGTCAGGTTGTCCAGCACCAGGTCCGTCAGCTCGATGCTCGGAAGGATCCCCGCCAGCAGGATGTCTCCCCCGAGCCCATGCGCCGCCGCCCGCGCCCGCCCGAGGGCATCCTCGAGCTGGGCCTCCATGACGTGGAAGCAGCCCGGTCCGAAGACGCTTGGTGCCAGGTTCAGTTCGAGATTGTGGAGGCCGATCTCAGTGGTAAACGCCGGGTCCGCAAGCACGTCGAGCAGGCTGAGCGCCAGCGGCGCCGGACGCCCTGTCCGGTCCACCAGGAACATCTCCTGCTCGGCGCCGATGCGCCGCACGCCCCGCTCGAACGCGTCCGTCGCGCACATCGTCTCCAGCGTGCGAAGGTCGTCGAGCAGCGCGCGCGAAAAGCGCCGCACCCGTTCCTCGTCCGCGCCGGTGCCTACCTGATGCTCGCCCATGGGATCCAAGATGCGTTCGGCACCGGCCCGTGGCGAGTGGGCCGGACGACGTTTCAGTTTTTCTTATGGAAGTCTTCATGCCTCGACCCCGCGCGTCACCCCGGCAGGTAGCTCAGGGTTGGCAACGTAACCCACGTCGCCCCGCCGTCGCGCGAGATCTCGTGCTTCGCGTCCACCCGACCGCCCACCGGCGCCAGCGTCAGGCGGTACTGCACCTCGCGACCGAGCACCTTCTCCGTTCCGGTGAGCACCAGGGCCGCACCGACGAAATCGCCCGCCAGCTCCACCCGCTCGCCCAGGTTGTCTGCCGTCGACCGGTACCAGTGCCGCGTCACCGGGTCCCGATAGGTGAAGGCGATCGCCTCATAGCCCAGCCGCCCCGCGAAGTGCTCCTCGATCAGGCATCCGCTGATCGACTTGATGACGGTGCTGCGCCCCAGGCTCACGCCCAGCCCACCCTTCACGTTCCACGACCCCGCGAGGAAGTCGGCGTCGGTATAGGGCGATGCGTCGCACAGTCCCGATGGAGTCGTCGGCGCCGCCTGCACCGCAGGAACCCGGTGATACTCCCCGTTGAAGAACTGCAGGTCCACGCCCGTGGCCGGCACCGTAATGCGCCCGGTCTGCAGCACGTTGTCGGCATCAATGCGCGACCACGTCCAGGTGTCGATCAGCAGCCGTCCGTTGATGGCGTTGATCCGCTCACCCACCAGCACCATCGTGCCGTCGGCGTCGAGCCCTCCCGCCATCCGGTAGTCGGTGCCATAGTCCGCCACCCAGGTCTGCCGCCACTGCTTCGTGTCGGCGTCGTAGCTGTTCAGGCTCGTCCCGACCGACTCCCCGTTCGGGTCCACGTAGTTCTCCCGGATGGCGCACCCGCCCAGGAGTGGCTCCACCACATTGGTGCCCGCCGGTCCGCCATCCTCACTGATGTCCCATTGACCCAGCCAGAAATCGAACTGGCGATACGCCGCCGCCTGGCAGGGCCGCCGTACGCCGGACACGCCCCGCGAGGCTGCGAACGGCAGCACGTCGCTCTCGCCGTCCGCGGCTGGTGTCGTCGGATCCGGCGCCGCCGGTGGCTCGCTGGCGCACCCGGCCAGCAGGCCGGCGAACGCCATGGTGACAAGGTGTGTGCGCGTGATGGTGAGTCGCATATCGATCTCCACTGGTGGTACGGGTGAAGGGCGCCCACGGCGGGCACCCGGCTTCACCATCAGCATGCCATTCAAGTGGTAGCGCGTGAAGTGCCAAATAGTGATATTTTGACCAGTCCACTTGAGGAGCCGGTATGCGGGGATCTGCTGGGCTCGCCCCCTGGCTCGATCTCGACCAGCACGACGAGGTCCCCCTCTACCTGCAGCTATACGAGCAGGTCCGCCGCGCCGTGCTCTCCGGGCGACTGCCCGCCGGCGCACGGCTCCCCTCGTCCCGCACCCTCGCCGGCGAGCTCGGCCTCTCCCGCACCACCGTCATCCAGGCCTACGACCGGCTCTGGTCCGAGGGCTACCTCACGGCGAAGGTGGGATCAGGCACGCGCGTCACCGCGACGCTCCCCGAGGACCGGCTCGCCGCTCCCGCATCGACCGAGCGCGCAACAGTGGGCCGCGCCGCGGTACGGCTGTCGCACCGGGCCACCGCGCTCGCGCCGATGCTCGCCGGCGCCGGGCAGCTCGATACCTCCCGCCCGTTCCTCCCCGGCTACCCCGCCGTCGATCTCTTTCCCATTGCCATCTGGCGCCGCCTCGCGTGGCGCCGCCTGCGCGCTCGCAATCAGGTCGACTTGCTGCGGCCTCCCGATCCGGCCGGCCACACCGCGCTCCGGTCCGCGATCGCGGAACACCTCCGGCTCACCCGCGGTGTGCGCTGCACCGCCGAGCAGGTGGTCATCACCACCGGCACGCAGCAGGCACTCGCGCGCCTCACGGCACTCCTGCTCGATCCCGGCGATGCGGCGTGGATCGAGGATCCCGGATATCTCGGCGCGCGGCGCGCGCTCCTCGCCGCCGGCGCGCGGCTCGTGCCGGTGCCGGTGGACGACGCCGGTATTGATGTCGACGCCGGCATCGCCCGGGAGAAGCGCGCTCGGCTCACGTATGTGACGCCCTCGCACCAGTTCCCCACCGGCGTCACGATGTCTCTCGAGCGGCGGTTGAGGCTGCTCCAGTGGGCGGGTGACAACGAAGCCTGGATCCTGGAAGACGACTACGATGGCGAGTATCGCTACGAGGAGCGTCCGCTCCAGGCGCTGCAGGGCATGGATGGATCGGGGCGGGTCATCTACATGGGGACGTTCGGGAAGATCCTGTTTCCGTCACTGCGACTGGGGTATGTCGTGCTGCCGGCACCACTCGTCGGCCCGTTCGTCGCGGCACGCGCCGCCGATGGTGGCGCGCCGCCGCTGCTCGACCAGCTCGTCCTCGCCGACTTCCTCCGCGACGAACACTTCGCTCGTCACCTTCGTCGCATGCGGCTGGTGTACCGCGATCGCCGCGATGCGCTGGTCGACGCCCTCACCCGGCGCTGTGCGGCGCACCTCACGCCGGGACCAGCGGGCGCCGGCATTCATCTCGCCGCCACGCTGCACCGGGGCAGCGATCGCGCCATCGCGAAGCGCGCCGCCGAGCGTGGGCTCACCGCCTTCGCACTGTCCGAGTTCGCAATCGAACCGCGGACACCGGGCGGGCTGGTGCTCGGATTCGCCGGCTGGTCGCCCGCCAGGCTGAGGAGTGCGGTGGACCTCCTCGCAAGCGTGCTCGACTGTTAGGGCGCCGCCCTCACCTTCTATTCAGTGGGGGTGTGGGCCAGCGTCATCTCCGGTCGGCTGCGGCCCTGGCACGCCGGCCTGTTCTGGGCCGGCTTCGTATTCCATCGGGGCAGCATCATTGCCTGGACCATCTGGCTCATTCCGTTCGTGACCGGCCTGGTGCTCGGCCGCCGGAGGGGAGGCTAGCGCACGGCCGAAACGACCCGCTCAACTACTGCGTAGGCTGTTCATGCCCCTGCCAGTTCGCCTCCTTTCCCTCGCCGTGGCCGCCGCCGTTGCGGCGCTCGCCCCGCGACAGGTCACCTTCGAGAGCCGGGGCGCTACCATCGCTGGCGAGATCTCCTATCCCGCCGGTGACGGACCGTTCCCCGCCGTCGCCCTCGTCCACGGCTCCGGACCGGCAACCCGCGAAGGCAACGCGCCCCTCGTCACTCTCTTCCGCGATCTCGGCTTCGCCGTCCTGGCGTACGACAAGCGCGGCACTGGCGCGTCCGGTGGCAGCTATCGCGGCGTCGGCGCCCGCAACAGTGACTCGATGATTCCCCTGCTCGGTGCGGATGCCGCTGCGGCGGCGCGCCTGCTGGCCACCGATCCGCGCGTCGACCCGAAACGCATCGGCCTCGCCGGTGGCAGCCAGGCCGGCTGGGTGATGGCCGCCGCACTGCACGACGCGCCCATCCGGTTTTTTGTCGCGCTCTCCGGGCCCGCCGTCTCGGTGGGTGAGGAGATGTACTTCTCCCGATACTTCGAGAACACCGACCTCCCGCTCGACCAGGTCGATAGCGTCATGGCGCAATTCACCGGGACTCCCGGCTATGATCCCCGCGATGACCTCCGCCGGTCAGGTGCCGTCGGCTTCTACATACTGGGAGGCTTGGACCGCAGTGTTCCTGCGTCGCTCAGCGTTGCTCGCCTGCAGCAGCTCGACTCCGCCGCGAGTCGCCTCTCGGTGCTCGTTCTCCCCACCGGCAACCATGCCCTCGTCGATGCGCGCACCGGCGCCCCGCTCCCATTCGGCACTGCTCTGGTGGCCTGGCTGCATCGCGTGGGAGTGAGATGAGGCGCTCGCGACCTTCCATGACCGCCATTCGCTGGACCATCCGCCTCTTCGCCATCACCGTCGCCGCGGTCCTCATCCTGTTCCTGGTGAAGGATCCCGAGCGCCGCACGCTGAACGATGCCGCTCGCGCCGAGGCACCCGGCACATTCGTCCATCTGGCCGACGGCATCACCCACTACGAGGTCGCCGGCCCCGACACCGGCGCCGTCGTGCTCTTTGCATCCGCCTTCTCCGTGCCCGGCTTCATCTCCGATCCCCTCTACCAGTCTCTCGCCGACTCCGGCTTCCGCGTCATTCGCTTTGACTACTACGGACGGGGTTGGTCAGACCGACTGAACACCGAATACGACCAATGGCTTTTCGTGCGCCAGATGGCGGGGCTCCTCGATTCGCTCGGCGTGACGACGCCCGTCACGCTGGCGAGCATTTCCTATGGCGCAGCGATGATCACGAGCTTTACCGACCGCTATCCCGATCGCGTGCAGGCCCTCATCTATCTCGACCCCGTCTTCAACAACCAGCGCCCCCTGGCGCGGGAAGAGCGCTCGCGCATGGCCTGGGACTACCACATGGTGCTGCGCGACGGGTCGAGCGAAATGGCGGAGGGACAACTCTATGACTTCCTCTATCCGGAACGGCATCCCGACTGGGTTGCCCGGTACCGGGTGCAGCAGCAATTCAAGGGAACCCGTGAGGCCTGGCGCCGCACCCGCGCCGCGATCGCCGTGGCCCCCGACCAGATGGAACAGCTGCGCCGGGTAGGATCCTCCCCCCGCCCCGTCCTCGTCATCTGGGGACGACAGGACCCTGTCGCCCCCTTCAGCGAAAGCCCGGGCGTCATGAGCGCGCTGCCCCACGGGACCTTGTTCCCTGTGGATTCCGCCGGCCACATGTCACATGCCGACCAGCCCGGCGCCGTCACCGCCGCCGTGGTGGCGTTCCTCCGCCGCGAACCGGGCGACTAGATTCCATGGGCAGTCACACCATCAACGAGGATGCATATGCGCGCCCACCGTTTCAGTCTCATCGCCTGTAATGCCCTGGCCTTCGCGGCCGTTCTTACCACCACCGCCGCCGCCCAGGAGGAAAAGCTGGAGGATCGCGCCAAGTCCGCCGCGAAGGTCCTCGCCAACCTGGTGTCCGATCCCAAGAATTCGCCGCCCAACAAGCTCCTGCGCAGTGCGACCTGCATCGCCATCATTCCAAGCGTGAAGACCGCTGCGTTCGTGGTAGGTGGACAGGTGGGGTTCGGCCTCGCTTCCTGCCGCGTCGGTGAGGGATGGAGCCTCCCCACCTACATCTCGCTCAAGGCGGGCTCGGTCGGCTTCCAGGTGGGCGGCTCCGCCACCGACGTGGCCCTCATCTTTACCCACGACGATGCACCCCAGCTCATCGCCGGGTCGAACTTCCAGATCGGTGGTCAGGCCTCCGTCGCGGCGGGTCCCGTCGGTAGCACCATCGGCGCCAACACCGACTTCAAGAAGGGGTCATCGATCTACTCCTACTCCACCAAGGGTGCCGGGCTCTTCGCCGGTGTCTCCCTCGCTGGCAGCGACGTGAGGGTGGACGACAAGGGCAATCGCACCGCCTATCCCGAGGGCTCGGTGAAGGTCAAGGCGGACAAGTCACCCGATGTGGCGGCCCTGCTCGCCACCCGCGCCGATACGAAGAACACGCCCGCGATGGTGCAGCCCTTTACCGAGGCGCTGGAGAAGCGCATCGGGGGCACACGCTGAACCTGCCCCAGCGCATGTCGCGGGCGGAGATGGTCGCCACCCTGAAGCAGCCGCGCGTCCTGTACGTCATTGGCGGGCTCGCGGTCGCCCTCACGCTGGCACTTGTCATCTGGTTGTTCGATCCACCCCAGCGGCGTATCCGTCTCGCCGCTGGCCCCGCCGAGAGCGCCGAGTTCCGTTTCGCCCAGCGCTACAGCGACATCCTGAGGCGTGAGGGGGTCAGGCTCGAGCTGGTGGCAACCACTGGTGTGCTCCAGAATCTTGCCCTCCTGCAGGATCCAAAGAGCGGTGTGGACGCAGCCCTGGTCGAGGGCGGCAGCACCACCGCCGACCAGTCGCCCAACCTCGTGTCGCTCGGCACCCTGTACTACCGACCGGTCTGGGTCTTCTATCGCGGGCGCATGCCGCTGCCCGGTGAGCCCTGGCCCTCCACACTCCGCGTGGCACTGGGCCCCGAAGGCGGCAATCCCGCCAGTCTCAGCCGCCGCCTGCTGCTCGAAACCGGTGCGCAGCTCGACGGCGGAAACCTCCGCCTGCTGGGGCGCGAAGCCGCCGCAGACTCGCTGCTCGCCGGCACCGTCGACCTCACGGCCATCGTGGCGCCATGGGAATCGCCCACGGTGCAGAAGCTCCTGCGCGCCGACAGCATACATCTGTCCACGTTCCAGCGCGTGGAGGCGCGCGTGGCGCTGCATCCGGAGTTGACGCCTCTCCTGCTGCCCGAAGGAATCGTTGACCTGGCACGCGACATCCCGTTGCACGACGTACAGCTCGTCGCCTCCCGGATGAGCATGGCGGCGCGGCGCACGCTCCATCCGGCGCTGCAGTATCTCCTGCTCGAGGCGCTCACCGAGGTGCACGGTGGACCTGGTGTCTTCGAGCGCGCCGGTCAGTTCCCGGCCGCCGAGGCCGGCGACCTGCCCCTGAGCAAGGCGACCGTCACCTATCACAAGTCGGGCCCGCCATTCCTGCAGCGACATCTCCCGTTCTGGGTCGCCGCCATACTGACGCAGCTCGCAATCCTGCTGATCCCCATCCTGGGCATCGCCTACCCGTTACTGCAGGGCGCGCCGGCCATCTATGCGGCACTGATGCAGCATCGCGTGAGCCGCGTCTACGGCCACCTCCGGCTTCTCGAGATGGAAATGGCGGAAGGGAAGGCGGTCGACACCGCCGCCATGCTGAAGGAGATCGACGCACTCGACGCCCGCGCCAGGCGCCTGCAGACCGGCACCACCTACATGTCGATGGTCTACACCCTGCGGGCCCACATCCAGCTCATCCGCGACCGGCTGGTGCGCAGCACATGACCGGGGTACCCTCACGCGGAAACCGCCATGCATCGTGAACGGCACAAGAGCGAGCACATCGGATGGCTGCGCGCCGCCGTGCTCGGCGCCAACGACGGACTCATCTCCACCAGCAGCCTGGTGGTCGGCGTGGCGTCGGCCGAACCCACCCGGGCCGCGGTGCTGCTGGCCGCTGTCGCCGGGCTCGCCGCCGGTGCGCTCTCCATGGCGGCCGGGGAGTACGTCTCCGTCAGTTCGCAGTCAGACACTGAGAACGCGGACCTCGCGCGCGAGCGCGGCGAGCTCGCCACGTCGCCCGACTCGGAAATGGCCGAGCTCACGGATATCTACGTCAAGCGCGGACTCACGCCCGATCTGGCAGGGCAGGTGGCACGCCAGCTCATGGCCGGTGATGCCCTTGCCGCCCACGCCCGCGATGAGCTCGGCATCAATGAGATGACCCGCGCCCGGCCAATCCAGGCCGCGCTCGCGTCGGCCGCCTCCTTTGCCGTGGGCGCATCGCCGCCGGTGATCCTCGCGGCCCTCTTGCCCGCAGGGTTCCTCACGCCAGGCATTGTCGGCGTCACCATCGTGCTGCTGCTCGTGCTGGGTGGTGTGGCGGCCAGGGTCGGCGGCGCGCCGGTGGGGAAGGGGGCGCTGCGGGTCGCCTTCTGGGGTGCGGTGGCCATGGGCTGCACCGCACTGGTGGGGCGCCTCTTCGGCGCCGTCGTCTAGCGTCCCTAATTGGCCTTGTCAGCCCGGAAATTCACCGTCGCATCGACGCCGCTGTAGGTCACGCGGACCGTCCAGGTGCCGGCCACGCCCGCAGTGCTGGAAAACGTGCCGTTGTCGGCAAGCGAGCGGGTGTAGACCAGCAGCCCGTTGGCGTCGCGAAGCGTCAGGGTAGCCGTGCCCGCGGCTATCGATGCCGACTGGTTGACCGTGGCTGCCGTGCCGGTGTTCTGCCAGCTGTAAGTCTGGGTGCCCGAGAAATTCTGGATGTCGGAGATCTGGTATTGAAAGTTGTCGGTCGCGTTCACGATTTCCGGATCGCGCCCCGGCGCCGCCGCACCGTCGCTGCACGCCGCAAGAATGACGCTCCCCGCCGCCAGCAACATCCGCATGCCCTTGAACTGAATTGCCCGCATTGCCCACCTCCATATAGGGACTCTGCGGCTGCCGCGGCGCGGCAGCCCTGCCGCATTACAGGGCAGGGCGCATACCAGTTCCTGGTTTTCGTCTCAGCTGATACTGCAACGACTTAGCGCGCGGCGAGCCAGGCCTTCATGATTACCTGTAACGCCATGTGACGGGGTGGATCACTGTGTTCCCCGTTCCCCTGCAACGAGAACGCCGAGGTCCGTGGACTGTCCAATCGTTACGTCCACGCCCTTCACTTGCACCGGGTCGAGCTCCAGGCCCGTCGGCGCATCCGCTGCAAGGATGTACACCCAGCCCGCTCCCGCCCAGCGCGAGCTGGGTGACATGTAGGCCAGCGTGAAGTTGCCCGCTGCGTCGGTGGTTCCGGTGGCGGCCACGAACCACGTCCCCTCCGCCATGCTCGAGTCGCCCACCAGCGCACGAATCGATGCGTTCACGATCGGCGCGCCGGCAGCACTCGTCGCGACCAGCCGCCCGCTGATCGAACCGGTCCTGGACGGGTCAAGCGCTTCTACCGTCGCGATGAACGCAAATCCGCTGTCGCTCCTCGGCGGTTCGACATCCTGCAGCGGGATGAAGCTCCGGCCCACGTCGAAGTGAATCAGGATGTTGCCGCCACTGTCGGCGATCGCGATCGGGTCGGGAACATCCGACTTGATGATGCGCTCGCCCGAACCGGACCAGTCGATCCCCGGTGAACTGGCGCCGGTGAGCGTCCGGCCATCCCGGAGCGTCAGGCTCGACCGGTCGGTATTGATCGTGACGCACACCGCCCTGTAGTCGCCGGCAGTCAGCTTGATCGTGTCCAGCAGGGCGGTGGTGCCGTGCTGCAGCGCGAGCAGGTCGATGGTCCGGTTGGGCGCGGCAACTTCAACTGCCCCGCTGCACGCCGATCCCGTGCTGCCCGAATCTGTTCCCACCGTCACCCGCACGATGAACAGGTCCGCGCGCTCTACCAGGTCATAGGGAAACGGTGTGTCGGTGATCAGGATCGAGGTCGCCGTCGATGGCGTCTCCGAACCGGGCATGGGGTCGGGATCAGAACAGGTCGCCGTGCCGACGAGCAGCAGCGCCAGGGCGGCAAGCTTGTGTCTCACGCGCATCGGACCTCCCGGGGTGAGGCGACGACGGTTCTCAACGCGGTACCTCAGCCGGCCGTTCCCTCCTCCACCGGCAGCCGGTGCACCGTCAGCAGCATTTCGCTCGGTACCTTCGCGCGTACCGAATGCGCCACACCGGGTGCCAGCGCCAGCAGCTCGCCGCTTGCCACGTCGCGCGCTTCCTCGTCTACCACCACCTGCAAGCTGCCGCTGAGTACGTGGATGGTCACCACCCCCTCGGCGCGATGCTCCTTGAGCAGCCCGCCCGCCTCGAACACCAGCAGGATGATCGTCACCGGACCATGCCGGATGACCGCGATCTGCCGATGCCCCGACACTGCCTTGTGCGCCTCGGCCCGCAGTTTCGCGGCAGCCGCGGCGAGGTCCACCACCTGCACCGGCGCCGTGAGCCGGTCCTCCGGATGTGGCCGTAGCCGTTCCATGATCGCCCCCCCTGCACGTGAAGCCGACTCGGTATCTTCCATGCAGTCTACCACTCTTCGACGGTTCCCGTGTATCGTTCCGCTGTGCCCTGGACCGTCTCCCGTCTCCCGTCTCCCGTCTTCCGTCTTCCGTCTTCCGTCTCCCGTCTCCCGTCTCCCGTCTCCCGTCTCCCGTCTCCCGTCTCCCGTCTCCCGCGGCTTCCCATGTGCCGGAACATCAAGACACTCTTCAACTTCGAGCCGCCCGTCACGGACGACGAACTCCGCGCCTCGGCGCTCCAGTTCGTCCGCAAGTTGAGCGGGTTTGCCAAGCCGGCGAAAGCCAACGAAGCTGCGTTCAACCTCGCGGTGGACGAAACCACCGCCGCAGCCCGAAAGCTGATGGAATCGCTGGTCGCTAACGCCCCACCCCGTGATCGACAGGTGGAAGCGGCCCGCACCCGACAGCGTTCGGTGGAACGCTTCGGCAAGCGCCCATGACCCCAACGCGCAAGGAACACGTCATGTCTACTCATGCCCGCCCTGGTCTCGTCCTGCTTCTGGCCGCGCTCGCGTCGCCGGCCTGGGCACAGGCGCGGGCGCCCGGCATCGTCGCCGGACCCATGGTCGGCGTGTCGTTTGCCACTCTCGGCAGCGCGAACGAGGCGGTCGGCGTCGACGTCGGCACCCGCACCGGCATCGCGGCCGGCGGTTTCATCACCTTCAATGCCAGCAGCCATGTGGCCGTCGAGCCCCAGCTGCTGTACGTGCAGAAGGGCGCGAGGGCCACGTCAGGCACCCTCACGCTGTCGTATGACCTGGACTACATCCAGGTCCCCGTGCTGCTCAAGGGACGCTACTGGTTCGGCAACTCCGACAAGTCCCTCACCATCGATCCCTTTGTCGGTCCCGCCATCGCCTTCAACGTGCACTGCGCCATTGGGGTGCCCACCGCCGGCAACGCAGAGTGCAGTACGCTCGGTGCCGACGCATCCTCAGTGGATTTCTCCGGCATCTTCGGTATCGGCGTCGAGTACGCCGGGTTCACCTTTCAGGGACGCTACGATGTGAGCTTCACCAACGCCTACTCTTCGTCGAGTTCGCCCGACGCACCCAGCGCCAGCAAGTCGAAGAACCTCGCCTGGATCCTCACGCTCGGCTACCAGATTCCCCTGCGCTGACGCCCGGGCGGGCGAGCGGGGGGCAGATGCGGCAGCTGAAAAAGAACACGTGCCGCCGGCGATGTTCCGCCGACGGCACGGGCCCGGAAAGAACTGCCCCCGTTTACATCTTCTTCGGCGGGAACAGCACGGCGTCGATCGCGTGCACGATACCATTCTTCGCCGGCACGTCCGCGATCACGACATTCGCGAACTTGTCGCCCACATGAACCGCTGAGTCGGTCAGGTGCAGCTTGAGCTCGGAACCCTCGACCGTCTTCAGCTTGACATTGCCGTCCTTGTCGGCGCGGGCCTTGAGGTCCGCCGCCGTGATCCGCCCCGCCACCACATGATAGGTCAGCACCTCGGTCAGCTTCTTCTTGTCCTTGAGAAGCGACGGAACGGCACCCTCGGGCAGCTTCGCGAACGCCGCGTCGGTCGGGGCAAACACCGTGAACGGCCCCTGGCCTGACAACGTAGGCACCAGACCGGCCGCTTCAACCGCCGCGACCAACGTCTTGAACTGACCCGCCGTCACCGCCGCCTCTACCACCGTGGCCGGCTCGGCCGACTTGGCCATCGCGGGAGCCGCCTGCGCATCCAGCGACCCAGCCGCGAACACCGCCACCACCGCTGCAACTACGCCCAGTCTCTTCATTGTTCCTGCTCCAGACATTAGAGGATCCAAATAGCTTTCGTCTAACAAGGTATCCCAGATAATCACCGTTGTCAAGCACTAGTCTAACTTATTTGCTTGACGAAACTTATACAAACACCTATATTGGCCTATGATCGAGCCAGCCAATAACCACCCGTCCAACCTGCCACGCCACCCGGTCAGGGTGGTTGCCCAGCGAACTGGCCTGTCGAGCCACGTGCTCCGGGCTTGGGAACGGCGCTATGGCGTCGTCGCCCCGACCCGGACGGAGGGACGGCAGCGGCTCTACTCCGAGGCCGACATCGAGCGGCTCTCCCTGCTTCGGACGCTGACGGCGGCCGGAGGGGCGATCAGCCAGTTGGCCCAGCTCCCCCATGATGAACTGATGCGCCTCGTGCCGGCGGAGCCACCTCACGCACCGGACTCTGGCCCCGGAGATACCGCTGAGCGGTGGCGGGCCAGCGCCCTCCAGGCCATCGAGGCACTTGATGACGGTGCGCTCCGGCGCGAGCTCGGACGCGCCGCGCTGGCGCTCGGAGTGCCCCCATTTCTGGAAGAGGTGGTGGGCCCGGTGCTGCGCGAGGTTGGCGTGCGCTGGCGCGAGGGCCGACTCGGCATGGCACATGAGCACCTGGCCACGGTGGTGGTTCGCGAAGTGCTCGGCTGGGTACGCGAGGCCGCCGGGACCGTCGGCGCCGCGCCCGCTCTGGTGGTCGCGACTCCGCCCAACCAGATGCACGAGGGCGGTGCGCTGATGGTAGCCGCCGCCGCCGCCGCCGATGGATGGCGGGTCACCTATCTCGGCGCCAACCTGCCGGGCTCGGAGATCGCCGACGCGGTGGTGCGGACGGGTGCCAGAGCCGTGGCGCTGAGCGTGATTCACCCCGACAATGACCCTGCCATGGGTAAGCACCTTGAGGCACTGCGGCGCGCCCTTCCCGCCGGCGTACCGCTGCTGGTGGGGGGCTCCGCCGCCGCAGCGTACCGCGCGGAGGTTGCCGCGGCCCAGGGTCAGGTGGTCATCCAGTTGGCCGAGCTGCGCGGAGCGCTCCGCATGCTGGCGAGCCGCGTTTGAACAGTCGCCTGATCCTGCTCACCGGTGCTACCGGGTACGTGGGCGGCCGGTTGCTCGAGGCTCTGGAGCAGGAGGGCCGCTCCCTTCGCTGCATGGCCCGGCGTCCGGAATACCTGCGCCCCCGAGTAGCGCCGGGCACCGATGTCGTCCCGGGTGACGTGCTCGACCCTGCCTCGCTGGCCGCCGCATTACACGGAGTTGACACCGCCTTCTACCTGGTGCACTCGATGGAGACCACCAGGTCGTTTGCGCAGGCGGACCGCGCCGGCGCCCTCAACTTCGCCCGCGCGGCCACGGCGGCCGGGGTCCGGCGCATCATCTACCTTGGCGGACTGGGTGGTGACGACAAGCTCTCCTCCCACCTCGATAGCCGGCAGGAGGTAGGCCGGATCTTCCGTGAGTCGGGAGTACCCACGCTCGAGTTCCGCGCGTCCATCATCATCGGCTCCGGCAGCGCGTCGTTCGAAGTGATCCGCGCGCTGGTGGAAACCCTGCCGGTCATGATCATGCCGCGCTGGGTGGCGACACTCTCGCAGCCCATCGGAATCGAGGATGTGATCACCTATCTCCGCGAAGCCCTGGAGCTGCCGGACGCAGGCAGCGCGGTGTACGAGATCGGGGGGCCGGACCGTGCCTCGTACGGCGAGCTTATGCGCGAGTACGCCCGGCAACGCGGGCTCCGCCGGACCTTCGTCGCGGTGCCGGTGCTCACCCCGCGGCTGTCGAGTCTCTGGCTCGGGCTGGTGACGCCGGTCTATGCCCGGGTGGGCCGAGCCATGGTGGACAGCCTGCGCAACGAGACGATCGTGCGGAACGACCAGGCCACGACCACCTTCCAGGTGCGCCCCCTCGGCGTGCGCGACGCGATGGCCCGCGCCCTGGCCAACGAGGACCGCGCGTTCGCCGCGACTCGCTGGTCTGGCGCCCTCTCCGCTGCCGGTCGCGGGTCGAGTTGGGGGGGCCTTCGCTTCGGGCCCCGGTTGGTGGATGCTCGTCAGATCGAGGTGCAGTGCCCGCCGGCGCGGGCGTTTGTCCCCATTCGCCGTGTCGGTGGCAACACCGGCTGGTACTACGCCAACTGGCTGTGGCGGCTTCGTGGGCTGATCGATCTCGGCGTGGGCGGACCCGGGCTGCGACGTGGGCGGCGCGATCCCGACCAGCTGCTGCCTGGCGACACACTCGATTTCTGGCGGGTGGAGGCAGTGGAGCCCGACCGCCTGCTGCGGCTGGCGGCCGAGATGCGGTTACCCGGGCGGGCCTGGCTGCAATTCGAGGTGGAAGAACGCGGACCCAACACGGTCATCCATCAAACCGCGATCTTCGATCCGGTCGGTCTCTTCGGCCAGCTCTACTGGTACGCACTCTGGCCGCTGCATCAGGTCATTTTCGGCGGGATGCTCCGCGCGCTGGCCCGCGCGGCGCCTAACATCGCCGGCGGGCGAGCGTCTACCGGGTAACTTTCCCGGAGACACACCAATGCGCCCCCCGACCGCCCTCCTGCTTGCCCTGCTGGGCAGCACCACGAGCCTCCCGGCCCAGCAGCACGTACATGACCCGGCAGTGACGACAGTACTCGACGCTACACCACACCTGCGCGTTACGCCGGCGCGGAGCCCCACCACCGCCGATTCCGCCCGCGGCGACAGCCTCGTCCGCGTCGCCCGGGAGGCGGTGAACCGCTACCAGTCCGTGGCGGTGGCCGAGCAGGATGGATACCAGGTGCGCGTCGAGAAGATGAAGAAGGCGAAAGTGCTCCACTACACCAGTCCCGCCAATGGCTTCAGGGCGCGCACCAGCTTCGACCCGGCCCTCCCCACGTCGCTGCTCTACCAGCGCACCGCGAACGGGCAGCTCCAGCTCATCGGCGTCATGTACACCATGCCCGCCAGTGCCACCCTCGACGACCTCGACGCCCGGGTGCCGCTCGGCCTGGTGCAATGGCACCTGCACACCAACATCTGCATGCCCCGCGGCCGCGACGCCCGCCAGTCCGCTGATTTCATCGGTCGCAATGCGAAGTTCGGTCCCCGCGGCAGCATCACCACCGAGGAGGCGTGTACCCAGGCCGGCGGCCGCTTCAAGGCCCAGTCATTCGGCTGGATGGTGCACGTCAACGTGATGGAAGCTGACCCCTGGGCTCCGGGCCAGAAGCACATGCATCAGGGCATGGAAATGGACTGAGTGGACTCGGCGAAGGTGTATTCGTGCTGCGCGTCGCGGAGAATGAGCGCGCGCTTGGGCCCGGTCGCGACCGCGAACTCAAAGCCATACGCGCCCGGAGCGATCGTGACGAATGAAATGGACTTGTCGGGGTTTCTCCGGGAGGCCACTTCGCTCTTCCACTCGCCGAAGTCGAACACCGTTCCCGCGGCCGTCTGATCCACGGCGATGTCCCCTAGCGCCGCATTGTGGTAGTGCCGGGCCAGCTTCCCCGACAGGGCTGCATCGGCCGGGATGGTGTTGAGCTTCCGCTCCGCCGCCAGGTACTCGAAGAAGGCCTTCGCCTGCGCCGTGATGGACGCGTCGGCCTCCGGCTTTCCGTCGAAGAGCACCTCGAGGAGCTTGCGCTGGAAGGCGGCGTGCAGGCCCCACCCCAGGTCGGAATTGGTGAGGACGACCGCTCCCACGTCGTGCTCCGGGAGCCACATCATGTCGCTCTTGAAGCCGATCATCGAGCCACCATGGTGGACGACTGGTGTGCCGTACTTCGTGTTGACCTCCAGGCCCATACCGTAGGTCTCGTCCTTTCCGATGGGGACCTGGGGTTCGCGGCGGGCCAGCAGGGTCTCCTTGTCGAGGTACCTTGACCCGTCGGGGAGTATGCCTTCCCGAAGCTCCATGGACACGTAGGCGAGCAGGTCGTGCACGCTGCTCCATCCCGCGCCGGCCGGCCGGAGCGGGATGATAGAATAGTTGATCTCCATGACGGCGCGGCTGGGGTCGCCGTCCATGGTGAATCCGTGCGGGGCGGCGTGGTTGCCGGCCTGTGCCTTTGCGAAGTCGAAGGTGGTCGATGTCATCGCCAGGGGCTCGAATACCCGCGTACGCATGACCTCGTCGTACGCTGCGCCCAACTCCATCGTCGGGTAGGCGACATGGCCGCCGACAAATCCCGCCGCGCCGGCCAGGAGATTGGAGTACTGGAACATCTCGCCGAACTTGCTGGTCGGCTTCACCGTGGCGAGGGTGGCCATGGCGCCGGCAGGCGTAACGCCATCGAACTGGAGGAGCCACTCCATGTCCTGGCGCGGCAGTCCGGTGCAGGCGCAGATGAGGTGCTTCACCTTCACCTGCTGCGTAATCTCTGCGTCGCCCAGCTTGAAGGTCGGCAGCAGTGTGGTGACCTGTGTTTCCCAGGTCAGCCTCTTCTCGTCGACAAGCTTGGCCAGCATGAGCGTAGTGAGCGCCTTGGTGTTGGAGGCGATCATGAACAGGGTGTTCGCGTCCGGCTTCTCCGTCCCGCCCAGCTCGCGCAGCCCGAAACCGTCGGCAAGAACCACCTTGCCATGCTGTACCAGCCCAATCGCAACCGCGGGCACTCCGAGCTGCTTCATGCTCGCCTCGACAAACGCGGTAAGCTGGGCCACTCGAGCGGCGTCGAGCGAATGCGCTTGCCGGCCTGCGAACGTTTCGCGGACGTAGCCCTTGGGCAGCAGGCGGCCGTAGATCAGTTCGACTGCTGCGGAGCGCTTTCCCCCCACTGCCTGGGACATGTCATAGACCACGACGGTCCACACATCACCTGCACGCTGCGCGAACAGGTCGACGTCGCGCTTTTCGCTGGGAGATGTCTGGTAGACGTAGTCGCGACGGTCGGTCCAGCCGTCCTCGTCGGGCGCATCCACCTTGACCTTGAGAGGCCACTTTGGGGCAGGGTTGTAAACAGCCCAGGCGGCGGCCACGGCCGCATCGGCGTCGCTCGCGCGCACGTCTACCAGTACCATGCGCGAGTCGCCCTCGGGCGCTTCGACAATGGTAGCGGGCCCGCGCGCCGAGAGGCTCCAGTCGGCAGGCGCCATGAACGTTGCGCCCTCGAGTGTGCTGATCGGTGTGTCAACTGACACGACAATGGGGGAGGATGGAGCCCGGGCTGGGCTGGGCGACGACGTCGCTGCGACTGGCGCCGATGCCGCGGGTCTCTCCGAGGAGCAGGCGCCAGCGATGGAGACGCCGACCGCGGTCAGGACTCTAGCGGCCCATATGGGCTTGCTCATGGCTTGCTCCTTCTGTTGCGGATGTACCACCGATAGGAGACGCGCGCAAGGCAGGGGCGGCCTCAGGATGTTCCGCAAAGGAAGCAGCGCCTGCACCCCTTACGAACGCCGCAATCGGCCCGTACGTTGACCGTTCCCCTAGTCAAGGAACCGGATCATGCCGATGTACCTGTGGACGGCCTCGTATGCTGCTGATGGTGCCAAGGGCCTCCTCAAGGATGGCGGAAGCAAGCGCCGGGATACCGTGCGCCAGATGATTGAGAAGGCCGGCGGGAAGCTGCACTCGTTCCACTTCGCCCTTGGCACCGATGACGTGGTTGGCATCGCGGAGTTTCCTGACACGGCGACGGCGGTGGCCATGAGCCTGGTCGTCAACGCGAGCGGGGCCGTGAGCCTGCGCTCCACTCTGCTCGTCTCACCCGAAGAGCTCGACGCCGCCGCAAAGAAGGCCATCGCGTACACGCCGCCTGGAGCGTAGGGCCGTCCCGGTGGTGCGCACGGAGCGGGTGATTGCCCTCAGCGCCGCTGTGGAGGCAATCACCGGCATCGCGCTGGTCGCGACCCCGGCGTTCGTCGGCCGGGCGTTGCTGGGCGCTGAGCTGCCGGCGTCGGGACTGGTCGTCGCGCGCTGCTTCGGCGTCGCACTGATCGCGCTGGCCCTCGCCGTGTGGCCCGACCGCGGTAGGGCCACCGGCGCACCCGCGCTGCGTGCCCTGCTGCTGTATAACGGGTCAATCGCGGCCTACCTCACCTGGCAGGGCGCCAACCGTCACATTGGAGGAATGCTGCTGTGGCCGGCCGTCGTGCTGCATGCCGTGCTCGCTGTGCTGCTGGCCTTGCCGCTGCTCGGGGTGCAGGACGAAAACTAGCGGGTATACGCCTATGTTTCGCGCCAACCGAAGCAAGGCGATCCATTCATGGCGCACCTGTCCGATGCCCAGCTCGAGTTTCTCCACGATCCCGCCCTCAACAAGGGAACCGCCTTTACCGACGAAGAGCGCACCCGGCTCGGACTGCACGGGTTCCTGCCGCCCCGCGTCACCAGCCAGGAACAGCAGGTAGCGCGCATCCTCGAGACCGTCCGCGGTGCCAGCAGTGACCTCGATCGCTACATCGCGCTCACATCGCTGCAGGATCGCAACGAGCACCTGTTCTACCGCACGGTGATGGACCACGTCGCCGAGATGCTGCCGTTCCTCTACACCCCCACCGTCGGGGAGGCGTGCAAGCGCTTCTCCCACATCTTTCGCCGGCCCCGCGGGCTCTACATCTGTCCCCACGACCGGGGGCGCATCCGGACCATCTTGCGGAACTGGCCCGCGACGCAGGACGTCGCCGTCATCGTGGTCACCGACGGCGAGCGTATCCTCGGCCTCGGCGACCTCGGCGCCAACGGCATGGGCATTCCCATCGGCAAGCTTGCCCTCTACACCGCCTGCGCCGGCGTCGATCCCGGCCGCACCCTGCCCGTGATGCTCGATGTCGGCACCGAGAACGTCGCCTTCCGCGAAGATCCGCTGTATGTCGGCCTCGCACAGCCCCGGCTCCGCGGCCCGGAATACGACGCACTGGTGGAGGAGTTCGTCACTGCCGTCGCCGAGGTGTTTCCGGCCGCCGTGCTGCAGTTCGAGGACTTCGCCACCGAGAACGCCATCAACCTGCTCGCGCGCTACCGCGATCGCACCTGCACCTTCAACGACGACATTCAGGGCACGGCCGCCGTGGCACTCGCCGGCCTGTACGCGGCGGTCCGGATCACCGGGCGTCCCCTGCGCGAGCAGCGTCTCGTCTTCCTCGGGGCCGGCTCAGCGGCCACCGGTATCGCCGATCTCGTGGCCCGCGCGATGACCGAGGAGGGTCTCGACCTCGCGGCGGCGCGCGCGCGCATCGCGCTCGTGGACTCGAAGGGACTGGTCACGCGCGATCGCCCCAGCCTTGCCGCGCACAAGCTCCCCTACGCCATCGCCGCCGCGCCCGCGCACGACCTGCTCGGTGCCGTTACCGCGTTGCGCCCCACCACGATCGTCGGCGTCTCGGCGGTGCCGCACACCTTCACCGAGCCCGTGCTGCGGGCTATGGCCGACGCCAATGCACGGCCCATCGTCTTTGCCCTGTCGAATCCCACCAGCCGGGCGGAGTGTACGGCCGAGGAGGCATATCGCTGGACCGGCGGCCGCGCCATCTTCGCGTCCGGCAGCCCCTTCCCCCCGGTGGAGATCGACGGCCAGCGCCGGGTCCCGCGCCAGGGCAACAACGCTTACATCTTTCCCGGCCTCGGACTGGGTGTGACGCTCGTGCGCGCGCGCCGTGTCACCGAGTCGATGTTTGCCGCCGCCGCCCGGCGGCTCGGCGAACTCACCACCGACGCGGACCTCGCCCAGGGCTCGCTCTATCCGCCGCTCGAGCAAATCATGGAGGTGTCGGCAAAGATTGCCGTGGCGGTGGCCGAGGTGGCGTACCGGGAGGGACTGGCGACCGTGTCCCGACCCGCCGACCTTTCAGCGTTCGTGCGCAATAATCGTTATGACCCCGTGTATCCGGTAATCCAATGATCCGCGTCAGCGTCGTTGCCCCCGCCATGGTCGTCGCCAGCCTTGCCGCCACCCCCGCCGCGGCGCAGGGCCCGATCGACTTCGCGAAACTGCGCCCGGCGAAGGACAGCTTCGTCGTGCTCCTGCAGGGCAAGCCGGTCGGCTACGAGGTGATCACCCTCGACCGGTCGGCCAGCGGCTTCGTCATCACCGACGACACCAGCCTTCCACCGCGCATGCAGCAGCACACGGAGGTCACCATCGGCGCCGACGGCGCCATGACCTCGGTGACGCAGCGCGGTGTGCTCACCGGCACGGAAATGAAGGTGGACGTCGCGTATGCCGGCGCCAGAGTGACGGGCAGCGCCACCACGCCCGGACCTGCCGGTGCCATCACCACGAAGGCGGTCGCGGCGGAGGTCCCGCTGTACACCGTCGACGACAATGTGCTGCTGCCGCTGCTGCCCGGGGTCGCGTGGCAGCCGGGCCTCAGCATCGAGGTACCGTTGTTCTCGTCGGGGCAGAACACCCTGTACCAGGTGACGCTGACCGTGCTTGGCACCGAGAGCGTCAAGGTGCCGGCCGGGACATTCGAGGCGTACAAGGTGTCCATCAAGGGCCTGCCGCAGGCGATGACGGTCTACGTCAGCACCGTAGCGCCGCACCGGGTACTGAAGGCAGTGTCAGAGGGAGCACCGCTTGAGTTTGTTGCAGCGCGCTGACCCGCGGGTCAGCATCATTGTCCCCACCTTCAATCGATCGCCGTTCCTCGCCGAGTGCCTCGAGAGCCTGTTCGCCCAGACCATCCCGCCGGCGCAGGTCATCGTGGTCAACGATCGCTCGACCGACGCCACGCGCGCCGTGGTCGAGCCGTTCCTGTCCCGCATTCTCTACCTCGAGACTGCCGCACAGGTGGGCAAGCCCGGTGCCGCCAATCTCGGCCTGGAGCACGTCACCGGCGACTACGTGTGGGTGTTCGATGACGACGACGTGGCGCTGCCCGATGCGCTGGCGCGCTTCACCGCCGCGCTCGAGCGTCACCCCCACTGCGGCTTCAGCTGGAGCCCGTGGTTCTATGCCGACACCCGGCCCGATGGGCGCCTCGGCCCCGTCGGATGGGAAACCACCGAGCCGCCCATCGCCGAGCTCGGCTTCGTCCCCGCGCTCCTCGAGCGCAATTTCCTCGGCGGCGCCGCGCTCTTCGCGCGGCGGAGATGCTACGACGAGGCGGGCAACTACCACCCGGCACTCACTCGCTCACAGGATTACGATATTGCCATCCGCTTTGCCCGGCGCTACCCGGCCGTACGGGTGGAGGGCGGCGCCACCTTCATCTACCGGCAGCACGAGGGCGCGCGCGGCAACACCGCCGATCGCTTCGCGGCCCCCGCGCGCTTCGCCAAGTGGCTGCAATACGATCAGCGCATTTTCCGCGAGCTGCAGAAGGACATGCCGCTCGCCGAATACCTGCCGCCGGGCCACGACCTCGCCACGTCGTCGCGCCTCGCCCTCATCGAGCGCTTCACCCTCATGGTCAGCCACCTGCTCGTCGACGAGGCGCTCGAGGACCTGACGCTGCTCGCCCGGCTGGCTGATCAGGGCGCACTCACCCGGGCGGAGCGCCGACCGCTCCGCCTCATCGCCTATGCCGATCCATGGTACGGGTGCGGCAGCGTCTGGGACCGCGCCGAGTTCACCGCCCGCCTGCGCCAACTGGCCACCACCTCGCCCCTCGTGCGCGCCATTCGGGCCGAGGCCATCCGGAGCTTCCTCCGCGGCGTGCGCAGCGAAGGCCTGGCTCGGCTGCCCCTGGTGGCGCGGCGGGCCGCCCGGCTCTTTACCCCAACTGGCACCGCGCCGGATTAGTGGCCACGCGCACCGGGCGCAGCTGGCCACGTGATCGTGCGCCACCTGCCCGTTCGGCGGACACCACTTGCTGCCACTGTAGCGGTGTCCCGCTAGTTTCCCCGGGGTGTCCAGCGCCCGCATCGTTCCGTTCGAGCCGCGCCTCGCACCCTGGTTCGGCCTCCTCAATCGCGAATGGATCGAACGCTATTTCGTCGTCGAGCCGCCCGACCTGGCGGTGCTCGAGGATCCCGAGGGCGCCATCATCGCCACCGGTGGCATGATCTGGTTCGCGCTCCTGGCCGACGACGTGGTGGGCACCTGCGCGGTGCTGCCGCACGAGCCGGGCGTCTTGGAACTCGCGAAGATGGCGGTCGCGCCCGCCGCCCAGGGTCGCGGTGTAGGGCGACTGCTCGGTGAGCAGGCCATTGTCTTTGCCCGTGACACTGGTGCACGGAGCCTGATGCTGCTCACCAACTCGCGGCTGGCGCCTGCCATCCACCTGTACAAAGCGCTCGGCTTCGTGCACGCGCCGATGCCGCCCGGCGTCGAATACCAGCGCGCGAACGTGCACATGGTGTTCCCACTGGCCAAGGCGTAGCGACCATCAGTTACATTGAGCGAACGCTTTCTTCCTTCGAATCCGGAGCGGATATGTCGCGGTCTTTCCTCGCCACCCTGGCACTCGTCATCCTCGCCGCCCCTGTCGCTGCCCAGATGGGTGGACCGCCCCAGTCCGGCCGCGGCCTGCTGGCGGGCATCACCCTCACCCCGGCGCAGCAACAGAAGGTCGACTCCGCCTGGAAGGCACACCAGCCGATGCGAGACAAGATGCAGGCCCAGATGCAGCCCGGTGAGCGGCCCGATTCCGCCCAGATGGCGATGCTCCGTAACATGCGCGACCAGAACATGAAGGATATGCGCGGTATTCTCACGCCTGATCAGCAGAAGGTGTTCGACCAGAACCTCGAGCAGATGCGGAGCCGCATGGGTGGACCGGGCGCCGTCATGGGCCCGCCACCGGCCGCGGGCACGGCCCCGCCGGCGCAGGCGAAGTAGCGACCGGTCCACCCGGATGATCCGGCACGTCGTCGTCGCGGCCATACTGGCCGGGTGCGCCCAGGGACAAGGCGCCCCGGCCTTCCGGGCCCGCGGAAACGAACCCCCATGGTCGCTGGCAATTGAAGCGGACACGATGACGCTGGTGACGGACTACGGGAACACGCGGCAGGTCATGCCCACGCCACCGGTGCAGTCGACGGCCGCCGGCCGCCGCTACGCCACGAAGTCCGACGGCAAGGACGTGGTCGTGACCATCAGCGACCGTCCATGCGCCGACAACATGAGTGGCATGCCCTTCCCGGCAACCGTGGTGGTACAGCTGGATGGCCGCGAACTCAGCGGGTGCGGCGGTGAGCCCGTGTCGCTCCTCAACGGAAACGAGTGGGTGGTCGAAGACATAGATGGAAAGGGGATCATCGACAATTCGCGCGTGTCCCTCAACTTCGGCGACGACGGCCGTCTGTACGGCCGGGCCTCCTGCAATACCTACAGCGCGACGTTCACGCTGACCGGCGAAGGCCTGACGGTCGCCAACGCCGTCACCACCGAAAAGGCCTGCGCCCCCTCGCTCATGCAGCAGGAAGGCCGGTTCCTCGAGGCGCTACAGAGCGTGCAGCGATTCGAGATCGGCCCCACCGGGGAGCTGATTCTCCATGGGCCGGAGGGGCCGGGGATTGTGGCGCGCAGGTAGTCGTGAGTCATGAGTCGTGACTGTCATCGCCGGGAGACGAGGCGTCGCCACCGGATGACGGCGATGCGCAAGGGTAGCTCACGCCTCACGCCTCACGCCTCACGACTCACGACTCCATCCGGCACACCCCATGCTTTCCCAGCCTCCACCTGTCCCGGAGGCCCGCATGAAAGTCCCCGCGTCGTTGCTCGCCCGTCTCGCCGTCTATGCTGTTGCGCTCTTCGTTGTCGCCATGGCCCAGTTACCCGGGCAGGCTCCTTCCGCGGTGTCGGCGCTGCGCACCGGTCAGCCCGACGTCGCCATCAGCCCGGTCCGCTACCTCCTCGGCGGCATTCTCCTCGCCGGAATCTGCCTCGAAGTGCTGCGCCGGAGGCCCCTGTGGCACTGAAGAACACCGCACCTATCGGCCGCACCGTCAAGGCAAGCTTTAACTGGGTGACCCAGGCCGGCGCGAACACCCTCAGGAATCTCCCCTTCGGCGGTGCCCTCGGCGTGGTCGTGGCCGGCGCCGTGCTCTGGCTCACCCCCCCTTTCGTTCCCGACGGTTGGAGCGCCGAAGCGGTGCTCAGCCTCGGCATGGGCAGCGGCGTCGTCCTGCACCGCCTCCTCCACGGCGCGCTCGGCTGGTTCTTCGAACCCATGCGCCGTCACCTCGGCTCGCGCTGGGAAGCCTGGATTCAGCTCGGCAAGCTCGACGGCTACCGGAAGCGCGGGCTCCTGCCGGCGGAGCAGGCACATGTGCTCACCGATCGTATCGTGCAGGATGACATCAATGCCAAGGGGCGGCGACGCTGACTGCCCCGCCTCACGTCCTCACGTCCTCACGTCCTCACGTCTTCACGTCCTCACGTCCTCACGTCTTCACGTCCTCACGTCTTCACGTCTTCACGTCTTCACGCCCTCACGTCCTCACGTCCTCACGTCCTCACGTCCTCACGTCTATTCTTCCACCCATGCCCCGCACCGCGACGCCCCGACCGACCCTGCGCCAGGAAAGAGCCCGCTGGGCAATCGGTCGCGTCCTCATCGGTGTCGATGAGGTCGGTCGCGGTCCACTCGCCGGACCGGTCGTCGCCGCGGCGGTCGTTTTTCCTGCCAACGTCAGGCGCATCGCCGGCCTGCGCGACTCCAAGCTCCTGAGCGCTGCCCAGCGCGAGCGACTCGTGCCCCGCATCCGCGAGCGCGCGCTTCGCATTGCGGTCGCCGCCGCCTCCGTCCGCGAGATCGATCGCTTCAATATCCGCGTGGCCACCGCCATCGCCATGCGCCGCGCCGTGAGCCGCGTGCTCGCCGGGCTCGAGGCCTGGGAAATCCTGGTGGACGGCCTCCCATTTCCCGAGCTCGGCTTCCCGCACCAGGCGCTCGTCTCCGGCGATGCCCACTGCGCCTCCATCGCCGCCGCCGGCGTCATCGCCAAGCAGGTCCGCGATGAACTCATGCGCCGCCTCGCACTCCGCCATCCGCTGTATCGCTGGGAAACCAACATGGGGTACGGCACCGAGGAACATCAGCAGGGCCTCCGCGACCACGGACCCTGTTGCCACCACCGCCACACCTTCGCCCCAATCGCCCAGATGAGTCTCTTCTAGGAGCGCCCCCCTCACACCTCACGCTGTTTCAGTTCCTCCTTACGCAGTCGCTGTTCCTCCTCACTCCTCCCGCTGTTTCAGTTCCTCCTCACGCCGTCGCTGTTCCTCCTCACGCTGTTTCAGTTCCTCCTGTCGGAAGGATCCACGGCAGCGCAGGAGCGATCGCCGCCGCCGCCGCCGCCGGGTCGGACAGTCGTGGCACCTCGAGCACCCGGTCCAGGCCCGACAGGCGCACGATGGCATCCCGGTTGGTGGCCGTGGAGGCGTCGGGGACCTCGGGCGCGCAAAGCACCACGCCCGCCGCGAGGATCCCCCCCAGCTCGAGCGCACCCAGCGTCAGCAGCGTGTGGTTGATGGTGCCGAGCCGGTTGGCCGCCGCCACCAGCACCGAGGCCCCCAGCGCCTCCGCCAGGTCTACCACGTTCCAGTCCCACGCCAGCGGTGCGAGCAGGCCCCCGGCCGTCTCCACCAGCGTAAGCTCGGTGCCCCGCGCCACCCGCTCCACCTCGCTGACCACCGTGTCGAAGTCGAGCTTGTCGGCCCCCTCCAGGTCGGCGGCCACCGCTGGCGCCACCGGGGTGCGCAAACGGTAGAGCGCGTGCACCGGCGAGCGCTGCCCCGTGGCGGCCGCGAGCTGCACGCCATCTTCCATGGCGGACGGATTCAGCTCGGTGCCCGTCTCCACCACCTTGATCGCCACCACCCGCCGGCCCGCCAGCACCAGCGCCCGGGCCAGGGCGCACCCCACCCACGTCTTGCCGACCCCGCTGTCGGTGCCGGTGACGAACACGATGCGCGGCACCGGCAGCCCGCCGCCGCTCACGCCGGCACCGCCACGGGAGCGCCGCAGACCTCGACGATCGATTCGTGCACCGCAGAGAGCAGCATCCGCATCTCGTCGTCGGTGGTGGTGAGCGGGGGCATGAGCACGATCACGTCGCCCAGCGGACGCAGGAAGACGCCCCGGGCCCGCGCGGCACCACACACCTTCATGCCGCGCCGCTCCACCGCCGGATACGACACCCCCGTCTCCCGGTCGGCCACCAGCTCGATGCCGGCCGCGAGACCGTACTGTCGGATGTCGCCCACCGCCGGCAGCACGCGCAATTCGTCCAGCAGCTCGGCGAGGTGCGTCACCTTGCCTGGCAGTTCCGCCAGCAGGTCCGTCTGCTCGAAAATGTCGAGCGTCGCGTGCGCCGCCGCCGCCGCGAGGGGATTGCCGGTGTACGTGTGCCCGTGGAAAAACGTCCGCCCCTCTGAGGGATGGCCCAGGAACGCCCGGAAGACCTTCTCCGTGGTGAGCGTCGCCCCCATTGGCAGGTAGCCGCCGGTCAGTCCCTTGGCGAGGCAGAGGAAGTCGGGCGCCACGCCTTCCCTGGTCGACGCGAACAGCGCGCCCGAGCGGCCGAAGCCGACCGCCACCTCGTCGAGGATCAGCAGCGCCCCGGCGCGATCGGCCAGCTCCCGCACCCGGCGGGTAAACCCGGGCGGCTGCGTGATCATCCCCGCCGCCCCCTGCATGCCGGGTTCGAGCACGATGGCGGCGATCGTGCGGCCATGGGCGCTCACCAGGGACTCCAGTGCCTCGAGACAACCGGGACTGGCGGGCGACGGCGCCTGGAGTGTTGGGAAGAGCAGGGGACGGTACCGCTGGTGGAAGAGGTCGATGCCTCCGAGCGACACCGACCCGATCGTGTCGCCGTGATAGGCGTTCCCGAACGTGAGGAAGGCAGTCCGCTGCTGCTCCGCGCCGCCATCGGCCTGCTGCCAGTACTGCAGCGCCATCTTCAAGGCCACCTCGACGGCGGTGGAGCCGTTGTCGGAGTAGAACACCCGCGTCAGGCCCGCCGGCGCCTTGTCCACCAGCCGCTTCGCCAGCGTTACCGCCGGTGCCGTGGCGTTGCCCAGGAAGGTGGCATGCGCAATCCGGTCCAGCTGGTCCCGGATCGCCTGATCGATCTCCGGTCGCCGGTGCCCGAACAGGTTGCACCAGAGCGAACTCACGCCGTCGAAGTACCGCCGCCCGTCGGCGTCGATGAGGTAGTGCCCCTCACCCGCCACCACCATGAGCGGATCATCATCGGCATACGCGCTGTGCGGCGTGAACGGATGCCACACATATGTGCGATCGATTGCCTCGAGCTCGTCACCAGCACTCATATTGCCTCACGCCTCACGCCTCACGCCTCACGCCTCACGCTTCCGCAGGAATCAGCTCCGCCACCCGGAACCCCGCATCAGCAATCATTCTCAAGTCCGCCTCATACCCCGCGCCACCGGTGGTCAGGTAGCCGTTCACGAAGATCGAGTTTGCCGGCCACAGCGCCAGCGCCTGCAGGTGACGCAGGTTCACCTCGCGCCCGCCCGCCACCCGGATGTCTCGCGTCGGGTTCACGAACCGGAACATCGCCAGCAGCCGCAGACAGTCCATCGGGGCGAGCCGCTCGTGGTGCCCCATCGGCGTGCCAGGGCGCGGGTCGAGGAAATTGACCGGGATCGACTCCACTTCCAGCGCCTGCAGCTCGAACGCCAGCGAGATCCGGTCGTCTTCGGTCTCGCCCATCCCCATGATCCCGCCACAGCACGCTTCCAGCCCCGCCGCACGCGCCCGCTTCACCGTGGCGACACGATCGTCCCAGGTGTGGGTGCCACACAGCTCGGGGTAGAACCGCTTCGACGACTCGAGGTTGTGGTTGAACCGCGTCACCCCCGCCTCGGCGAGTTGCTCGGCCTGTCCGTCCTTCAGCAGTCCGAGGGACGTGCACACGTTGATGTTCATCTCCGCCTTGATCTGCCGCACCGCCTCGCAGATCGTATCGAGGTCCCGCGCAGAAGGACCCCGCGTCGCCGTTACCATGCAGTACTTCACCGCCCCCATGGCATGCGCATGCCGCGCGCCCTCCACCAGCTCCTCCACCGTTTGCATCCGGTAGCTGTCCACGCCGGTGTCGTAGCGCGACGACTGGCTGCAGAAGGCACAGTCCTCCGGGCACTTCCCGCTCTTGGCATTCTGCAGCACGTGCAGCCGCACGTCCCGGCCATGGTACCGCTGCCGGATCTGGAACGCGGCGCCCAGCAGCGGCAGCAGCTCGTCGTCGCTCGATCGCACGATGCGCCGCGCGTCGTCGGCCGAGATCATCGTGCCGCCCAGCACCTGCTCGGCGAGCGTACTCCAGTGGCTCACATGGACTCCGGAGATGGTTGATGGGGAGACTACTGTAATGCGGCACCAGACGGTAGATCACCCCCGTCGGCCATCAGTCGGCAGTTGACAGTCGGCAGGCAGTCGTCAGCTGCCCACTCACTGACGACCGCCGACTGCCGACTGCCGACTCAGTTCGGCGGAAATTTCAGGAAGATCTGTTGGACGGTTCGCACCCGCTCGGAGAAGTCCAGCAGCGTCATGTCGAACACGATGTCGTCAGTCCCCGACAGCGCCCCGAAGGCCGCCCCCGCGGTGCCCAGTTGCAGCTCCGACGCCTGGAACAGTCGCAACTCCCTGATCTCTCCCGCTGACACCGCCCCGGTCGAGTCCGCCTGCCGGTAGGTCACCTTGTCCCCCTCCAGGCTCACCAGGCGGACATCCCACAGCAGGGAGTCGTTCTGGAGCGTGATTTGCCACCGGTCGGCCTTGGCCTGCGCCGACAAGGGGGCAGGGGCGGCCAGGGCGGCCAGAAGTCCGAGCAGGATGAACGGGCGCATGGTGTCTCCGGTTGGGGCTGCCTGCATGTTAGCTGCGTTTGGCCCGGAGGTGCCGCTCTTGAGTTTCCCCGGGGTAACGGGCACGTTTCTGCGGTTGGGGGGCGTAGCTCAATCGGTAGAGCACGGGCCTTTTAAGCCCTAGGTTGTGGGTTCGAGTCCCACCGCCCTCATAGAACGGCGGGTAAGGCGGGGAGGGCGGGTGGCCCCCTCACTCCTCCCGCAGTCGCAGTTCCCCCTCACGCTGTTGCTGTTCCTCCTCACGCCGTCGCTGTTCCTCCTCACGCCGTCGCTGTTCCTACTTACTTAGTTGCATTTTGAGCCGCATACTACCTGAGGCTCCCTCACCCCGGCCTCCATGAACACCCTGTCAGACCGCCCTGTCTTCACCGTCGATGGTGAGGTCTTCCATTGGGGCGACGTCGTGCGGCACGCACAGGCCAGCGGTCGCTGGGACGAGCTTCAGGGCGAAGCCCGCCATGGCTTGGCCTGTGAGTCGCATTTCGATACCATCGAGGATGAGGGCGCCGAGGAAGCCATCGACGAGGCGGCGGCGGAGTTCCGCTATGAGCGCGAGCTCATCACCGCCGAGGAAATGGAGGCCTGGCTTGAGGCCCGCGGGCTCACCCCCGAGGCGTGGATGGGCTCCATCCGCCGCGCCGTCCTCCGGCAGCTCTGGGCTGACGACCTCGACGCCATCGTGGCGGAGCATCCCGCGTCCGACGAAGAACTCGACGAAGCCCTCCGCACTGACCTCCTCTGCTCCGGTACCCGCCGCACCCTCGCTGAGGAACTGGCGGTCGAGGCGGCGGCCGCTGCCGCCTCGACGGACGCCCCGCCGCAGGGCGCGCCGGCCGATCGCGACGCCCTCCTTGCCATCCTGCACCAGCGCGCCGACCGCTTTCGCCAGGAAGTGACGGCGCCTGAGACGCTGGCCCGCGAGGTGTCGTCTAACCAGATGGAGTGGATCAGGGTCGAGTGCCAGGCCATCGAGTTTGCCGAGGACACCCACGCGCGCGAGGCGGCACTCTGCCTCACCGAGGACAGGCTCGATTTCGCCGACGTGGCGGGCGAGGCCGACGTACCCGTTGAGAAGGTCATCTTCTACCTCGACCAGCTCGATACGGACACACGGTCTCGCTTCCTCGGCGCCACCGTGGGCGACGTCATCGGACCCGTCGCCGTCGATGAGGTCTTCACCGTGTACCAGGTCATGGCCAAGGTGATGCCGTCCATCGATGATCCTGAGGTCCTGCGTCGGGCGGAAGATCGGCTGCTCTCCCGGGCGCTCGCGGCCGAGGTCAACCGGCGGGTGAGGTGGCATGCGGACTTCTAGGGGCAACGGCGGTCCCGAAGCGGCCGACCTCGTCCTTCAGGGTATCCCGGTCCTGACGTACCTGCCCGCCGACGTGCGCGACCTCGTCGTCAGCAGCTTCGTCCCCGCCACCTTCGGCTTCGGCCAGGTCATGGTGCGCGAGGGTGATCCCGCCGATGCCCTCTACGTGCTCGTGTCCGGCCGCGCCCGCATGGTCAAGCGCGGTGATAACGGCGATGAAATCTCCCTCGGCACGTTGCGACCCAGCGACACCTTCGGCGAGGGCGGTTTCGTCGATCGCGGGGTCCATCCCGCCACCGTCCGCGCCAGTGGGGAAGTGGAGGTGCTGCGGCTCGACCGCTCGGTGTTCGACGCGTTGCTGCGGCGCCGCCCCGAGGTGAAGGAGTTCTTCGACCTCCAGGCCCGCCACCGTCACCTCCAGCACTTCTTCCGCCAGTTCACTGATCTCGCCAAGCTCCCACCCGAGGCACTCGGCGCCCTGCTGCGAGAGCTCGAGCCCGTCGAGGTGGAGAAGGGGGAAGTGCTGTTCTCCGAGGGTGATCCAGCGGGACCGATGTACATCATCGAGGACGGCCGCTGCCGGGTGCACATCGGCATCGGCGCCCGCCGACGCAACGTCGCCTTCCTGCGCCGCGGCGAGTTCTGCGGCGAGCGGTCGGTGTTCAAGGGTGAAGCCCGGGAGTCGTCCGTTGAGGCCGTCACACCCTGCCGCCTGCTACGGCTGACGCCGGAGAGCTACGCGAAACTGATCGCGAAGCATCCCGAGTTCCAGGAGGTCATCGAGGCACGGGTCGAGCAGTACGACTTCCAGCACACCGCGCAGATCCCCATCGACCTCTTCCGCGAGCTGCTCCCCGCCGACGCGAGTGCCAGCGAGATCGTCAGTGACGCGCAGATCGACCAGGACCTGACCCAGGCCTGGACCATCCCTCCGGCTGTCGACGCGCCCTCCGCGCCCTCCGCGCCCTCCGCGCCCTTGGCGCCCGGGCCTGAGCCCGACGCGGGTACGGGAAAGCGCCGCCGCCGCATCCGCCGCTTCCCCCATCTCTACCAGATCGATGAGATGGACTGCGGCGCCTCGAGCCTCGCCATCATCTGCCGGTTCTATGGCAAGGCCATCAGCCTGGCCCGCATACGCCAGCTGGTGCACACCGGTGTCGACGGCGCCAGCCTCAAGGCCATCTGCGAGGGCGCCAACGAGCTGGGCCTCGCCGCGCGCGCCGTGAAGGCGTCCCCCTCCGGCCTGGGTCAGCTGCCCCTGCCCGCCATCATCCACTGGGACGGCAATCACTGGGTGGTGCTGTACGACGTGGACGACAGCCACGTGAAGATTTCCGATCCCGCCGTCGGCAAGCGGCGGATGAAGCGCGTCGACTTCGAGAAGAAATGGAGTGGCTACGCCGCACTCTTCGACTACACCGATCGCTTTGCCGCCAACCCCGAGGCGCGGCCCGGCATCACCTGGCTCTTCCCCTTCTTCCGCCCGTACGCTGCCCTGCTCGCCCAGGCGGCCGCGCTCGCCCTGATCGTCAGCCTGCTGCAGATGGTCATCCCCGTCTTCACCCAGGTGATCGTCGATCGCGTCCTCGTGGAGCGCGACGTGCGCCTCCTCAACGTGCTGATCGGTGGCATGGGTGTGGTGATCATCTTCACCCTCGCCGCGACGGTGGTGCAGCGCTACCTGCTCTCCTTCACCGCGGTCCGGGTCGATGCCGCCACCCTCGACTTTCTCACCCGCCGGCTGCTCAGCCTGCCGATGAGCTACTTCAACACCCGCCGCACTGGCGACATCCAGCGGCGGCTCGCCGGCATCTGGCAGGTGCGCGAGTTCATCGTTGAGCATGGCGTCGCCGCACTGACCGCCGTGGCCCAGCTCGCCGCGTCGGTGGCGCTGATGGCGGTGTACAGCGGCACCCTGACGCTGGTGTTCCTGTCGACCGTACCCCTCTTCATCCTGCTCATGCGCTACGCGTCGTCGCGGCTCTTTCCGCTCTACGCCGAGCTCGAGGAGGTCCACGGGCGCTACCAGTCGTTCCAGATCGACGCCATCAAGGGGATCGAGACGGTCAAGGCCCTGGGCGCGGAACACTCCTTCCGCGACCTGATGCTTCGGCAGTTCCATGGCGTGGTGCGGAAGCGGTTCCAGGCCGACTTCACGCTCATGAGCTATAACGGCGTCATCTACAGCATCACCCTCCTCTCGGTGATGCTCTTCCTGCTGGTGGGTGCGCACCAGGTCATGCAGGGCAAGTTGTCCATCGGTGCCCTGGTGGCCTTCAACGCCCTCGTGGCCCTGGCCAATGCGCCCATCATCGCGCTCATGACCCTGTGGGACAACCTGCAGCAGGCGACCGTCTACCTGAACCGGCTCGACGACATCTTCCAGACTGAGCCGGAACAGGGCAGCGATCGCTCGCACCTCATCCCGGTCAAGTCGCTCGAGGGACGGATCAGCTTCAAGCGCATGGGCTTCCGCTACGGTGGCCCGGAATCACCGCCCATTCTCGAGGACATCACCATCGAGATCCCGCCCAACACCATGGTGGCCATCGTGGGACGGAGCGGGTCGGGCAAGACCACGCTCATCAAGTGCTTGGCCGGACTGCTCGAGCCCACCGATGGCGCCATCCTGTACGACGGTATCGACCTCAAGTCGCTCAACTATCGCGACCTGCGCCGCAAGATCGGGTTCGTGCTGCAGGAAAATCACCTCTTCGACGATACCATCTCCCGGAACATCGCCTTTGGCGAGGAGGAGCCCGACCTCGACAACGTGATGTGGGCCGCCCAGGTGGCCAACGCGCGGGAGTTTATCGAGCAGTTGCCGCTGGGCTACGACACCCGCATCGGCGAGTCGGGGCTCGCGCTCTCGGGCGGGCAGCGGCAGCGCGTGGCAATTGCCCGCGCCATCTACAATCGCCCGCCAGTGCTGGTGTTCGACGAGGCCACCAGCGCGCTCGATACCGAGTCGGAGCGCGCCGTGAAGGAGAACATCGACCAGCTGCTCGAGGGGCGTACGTCGTTCGTCATCGCCCACCGGCTCAGCACCGTGCGCGATGCCGACCTGATCCTCGTGCTCGAAAAGGGGCGCCTGGTCGAGGAGGGCCGGCACGAGGACCTCATGAAGCGGCAGGGCCTGTACTACTTCCTCGTCAGCCAGCAGCTGGGGCTGTAGCGATGAGCGACGACGACGCCTTCCTCGAGTCCGATCCGCCCCACTGGGCCGCCCGCGGGCTGTCGATCCTCGTGATCACGCTCTTCGTGATCGGATTGCTTGCCGCCGCCATCGTGCACGTGCCCGAGACGGTGTCCGGCCGCTTCACCCTGGTGCCCATCACCGGCACCGACCCGGTGCGCACCTCGCGCGAGGGCATTGTCACCGGCGTCCGGGTGCACGAAGGCGATTCCGTGTCCCGCGGCGCCCCGCTGTTCGTCATCCGCTCGTCGTCGGTCAACGATCGCACCGCCGATCGCCGTACCCTCGAAACCCAGCAACGGGGCAACACCGAGCGCCTGCTCCTGCTCGACCTGCAGTATCGCGGCTCGCGCCGCGCCGATTCCGCCGAGGCCCGGCGCCTGCAGAGCCGCGCGGCGTACCTCGACCGCCAGATCAAGTCGAAGACGCGCCGCCTCACCGTCATGCAGGAGATCGCCGACAGCTCGGCCGCCGGCGCAGAGCGAGGCGCACTCGGAAGGGTCGAGGTCCAGCGCCTCGAGCTCGATGCCCGCGTGTTGAGCGAGGAAGTGGACGCCGCCAGCAACGACCTCGCGGAGACCCGCGCCGACATCGCCCGCGTGGAGCAGGCGGGTGTCGCCCGGCAGCTGGAGTATCGCCAGGCGCGCGCCGCCATCGAGGAAGCGATGGAACGCGACGGCATCCGGGCCTCGTCACTGGGCCGCGACCCCGTCAGCAGCAGCGATAGCGGTTTCGTCCTCACCGCGCCCTGCGCCGGTACCCTGCTGCGACTCAGGGTCAACGCCGCCGGGGCCGTGGTACGCGAGGGCGATACCCTCGCCGAAGTCGCCTGCCAGGGCGCGCCACTGCAGGGCGAACTGGTGCTGCCCCAGGCCGGCGTTCCCCTCGTGCAAAAGGGGCAGGGGGTCAAGCTCCGCTTCGATGCGTTCCCCTACCAGCGCTACGGCGTCCGCTTCGGCACGGTGCGCTGGCTCGGCCCCGCCGGGTTGAGTGCGCAGGACAGCGGTGCCTTCCGCGCCATTGTCGACCTCTCCGAGAGCAGCATCCGCGTCCGCGGCAAGATGCGGCCGCTGCTCCCCGGCATGGGCGGGCAGGCCGACATCGTGGTGGGCCGTCGGTCCCTCGTGAGCTATGCCTTCGAGCCACTCCGCGCGCTCAAGGAGAGCTTCGCGGACGCCCCCGCCGACTCCACGCCGTGAGCCACTTCTTCAACGGAACCGGTCACCCCGACTGGCGCTACACCCTCGACGACTTCAACAGTGATGACGAGTCGATGGCCACCTGCCTCGGCCTCGCCCGGATCGCCGCCCGGATCGATCTCCCTATCCTCATCCTGGGCGAGACCGGCACCGGCAAGACGATGCTCGCCCGCGCCATCCACAACTCCTCGCGCCGGGTGGCGTCGCCCTTCATCGCGTTCAACTCCTCGGCCCTGAGCGATACCCTCCTCGACAGCCAGCTCTTCGGCCACGAGAAGGGCGCCTTCACCGGAGCCATCAAGCGGGTCAAGGGAAAGTTTGAGCAGGCCGACAAGGGCACGCTGTTCCTCGATGAAATCGCCGACATGAGCGCCGCCGGCCAGGCCAAGATTCTCCGCGCCGTGGAGTACGGCGAGTTCGAGCGACTGGGCGGCGAGACGCTGCAGGAAGCCGACGTGCGCCTCATCAGCGCCACCCACCTGCCGATCGCCCGCTACCTCGCCACCGATCATTTCCGGAAGGATCTCTTCTACCGGATCAGCGGCATTACCCTGCGCTTGCCGCCCCTCTGTGAACGCCCGAAGGACCTGCGCACCATCATGGCCGCCGCCATCGCCGCGGCCAGCCGGGCCCAGGACAAGTCCATCGTCGGCCTGAGCCGCGAGGCCGCCGACCAGTTGCTGCAGTACCCCTGGCCCGGCAACCTCCGCCAGCTCCAGCGCGTCATCCACACCGCCGTCGCCATCACCGAAGGGGACATCATCGAGCCCGACGCCATCCTGCTCGAGACGTCGGTGGAGGAGGTCCGCGCCGACCACGCCACGGTCCCCGCAGCCGCTGCCGGGAACGGCACACTCCCCGCCGCCGATGACGACCTCTCGCTCCGTGCCGCGGAGGCACGCCACATCCATCAGGTCCTCGATCACTTCCGCGGCAACAAGCGGCGCAGCGCGCGCGCGTTGGGGCTGTCGCGCTCCACCCTCGATCGAAAGCTCGCCGAGCACTGAGCCATCGCATCATTTCAGTACCATGGCTTCATCCCGGGACCACTATGCGGTGCTATCGTCGAACCATTTTCACCTTGCCCCACAGGCACAGTTTCTCGAACTCGTTGGCAATACGTCACATCCGTTGCGCCAGCAGTTCGGCACGGTGATTGCCTTTCCATAGGGCAGGCAGAACTTCGCTGCCACCTCGTTCACCACCACAGGAGATGCACCATGGCCGCCAAGAAGAGCTCAAAGGTGAAGGATCTTCCGCGCAAGTCCGTCTCATCGAAGAAGGCCTCGAACATCAAGGGCGGCGCCCGGGCCAAGAAGACCTGAGTCTCGCTGTCATCCGATCTGATCACCTGTTTTCAGGAGCGTTTCAAATGACCGACAAGAAGAACGCACCGGTGCGCGATCTGCCCGAGAAGAAGCTCCCCGCCGG
>JANNSD010000152.1:0-82202 GCA_031402225.1 Gemmatimonadota bacterium
TACCGCCAGATTGTCGGCCCTCCAAGCGGCCACCCAAGCCCGTGGCCCTACACCGTTGCCATGATTACGTTTGGCACATCTCCAACCAGCGGACCCGCGCATGACCACGTCGGTCGGACAGGGCCAGGGCGAAGAGCTCGAGCGGCTCCAGCAGCGGGTCGAGCACCTCGAACACGAGCGGAAGCACCTCCTCGCCGTGATCGAGATCCTTCAGGAAATTGCCGGCTCCCTGCATTTCGTTGACATCGTGCAGGCGGTGGCACGCCGCCTGGGCGAGACCTTCGGCCTGGATCGCTGCTCCATTTTCCTGATGGAGCGCGGCGGCCAGACGGTACGGCTGGTGGCGAGCTATGAAGACCCGAGCATCCGGAATTACGTGGTGGACGTGGACCGGTATCCGGAGCTCAAGCGTGCGCTGCAGACCGGCGAGACGGTGTTCATTGCCGATGCCGCCGACGACCCGGCCCTCAAGCATGTGCGCGGCCAGCTGCTCAGTCGCCGGGTCAAGACCATCACCGTGGTGCCCATCACGTGGCGTGCGGTGGCCATCGGCGCGATTTTCCTGCGCACCTTCCGCGACGGACCTTCCTTCTCCGAATCAGACATCCAGTTTTGCCGGGTCGTGGCCAACCTCACCGCCAAGGCCCTGCGCAACGCGCACCGGTTCGAGCGGCTGCAGGAACGCATGGGCGACGAGCCGGCCGGCCGTGCGCAGGACCGCGAGCGCGTCGCGATCCTGGGCTACCTGCGCCGACTGCTGGACACTTTCTCCGACAAGCAGGGACCGTGGAGCGAGAGCCTCCTCGCCCGCGCGAGCGCCGAGGAAATCGACCGCCTCGTCGGGGTGACGATGACGGTGATTACGCAGGAGGCGACGGGCCGGTGAACCCGCCGGTGGCGGCGGCGGCACGACGCGAGCGTGCCGCCGCCCTTCGCCATCAGATCGACCAGGCGAACCACGCCTACTACGTCCTCGACGCGCCGACCATCTCCGACGCCGAGTACGACCAACTCTTCCGCGAGCTCCAGGCACTCGAAGCAGCGCATCCCGAGCTTCGCTCGCCCGACAGCCCCACCCTCCGCGTCGGCGCCGCACCCGCTACCTCCCTGGCCAAGCACGTGCATGCCCGTCCGATGCTCTCGCTGGCCAACGCCTTCACGCCCGAGGAGCTCGTGGCGTGGGAGGAGCGGAACGCCCGCCTCGCCTCCGCCGTGAAGACCGCCGGCTATGCCCTCGAGATCAAGATCGACGGGGCGGCGGTGAGCCTCACCTACGAAGCCGGGAGGTTCCTGCGCGGCACTACCCGGGGCAACGGGCTGGTGGGCGAGGATATCACGCCCAACCTGCGCACCATCCACGACATTCCGCTCAAGCTCAAGGGATCGGGTCACCCCGCACTGATGGAAGTGCGGGGCGAGGTCTACCTGCCCTTCAAGAATTTCGAGCGCGTCAACCGGGAGCGCGAGGAGGCGGGAGAACCGGTGTTTGCCAACCCGCGCAACTCGGCGTCCGGCGGGCTGCGCGCGCTCGACCCGGACATCACCCGCCGTCGCCGGCTGCGCATGTTCGCGTTCACCGCCGAGGTGATCGACGGGCCGGCGATCGCGGCTACGCAGCACGGGCTGCTGGAACAGCTCGAGCAGTGGGGCTTCCAGGTCGAGCCGCATCACTCCTGCGCGGCAACCATCGCCGGGGTTCAGGAGCAGGTCGCCGCTCTGGCGGACGCGCTGTCGTCCCTTCCTTTTGCGGCCGACGGGGTGGTGGTGAAGGTTGATCGCCTGTCCCTGCAATCGGAACTCGGCACCATCAGTGATCGCGAGCCGCGCTGGGCCATTGCGCGGAAGTTCGCGCCCGAGATCGCGGTGACGCAGCTGCGGAAGATTCACATCAACGTCGGCCGTACTGGTGCACTGAGCCCGTGGGCCGAACTGGAGCCAGTGGAGCTCGCCGGCGTCACGGTGTCCAGGGCGACGCTGCACAATGAGGATGTGATCGCCCAGAAGGACATCAGGGAGGGTGACTGGGTGGAGGTGGTGCGCGCGGGTGAGGTGATCCCCCAGGTGCTGGGACCGGTCCGTGAGCGCCGAGTGGGCACCGAGCAGCCGTTCATCATGCCGGACCATTGTCCGGTGTGTGGCACGCCAGCCCAGCGCTCGGAGGAAGAGGCCGTCCGCTTCTGCCCGAACATCGACTGCGCCGGACGCGTGCTGGAGGGCATCGTGCACTATGCCGGCCGCGGCGCGCTAGACATCCGGGGCCTGGGCTATGAGCGGGTCCGCCAGCTGCTCGATGCCGGGTTGATCCGCGATGTCGCTGACCTGTATGGCCTCGACGCCGGGCAATTGATGAAACTCGACCGGTTCGCCGCGCAATCGGCGGAGCAACTGGTCCAGGCGATCGCCACCTCGAAATCGCAGCCGCTCTCGCTGCTCCTGTTCGGCCTGGGCATCCGGCACGTGGGGAAGCAGGTGGCCCAGACCCTCGCGCGGCACTTCGGGACGCTCGACGCCCTGCTGGCGGCGCGCCAGGAGGATATCGACCAGGTGCGGGGCGTTGGCAGCGCCATTGGCGGAGCAGTGGCGGATTTCCTGGCGCAGCCGCGGAATCGTCAAGTCCTCGAGCGCCTGCGCGCCGCGGGTGTCAACTTCGCCGAGCCGCACGCGGCCGCGAGTGATGGCCCGCTCAGTGGCCTGACGGTCGTCCTGACCGGTACCCTGCCCACGCTGAGCCGCGCGAGGGCCGCCGAACTGATCGAAGGCGCGGGGGGACGGATCGCGTCCGGCGTCAGCAAGAAGACCAGTTTCGTGGTGGCGGGAGAGGAAGCGGGCAGCAAGCTGGACAAGGCCAGGACGCTGGGCGTCGAAATACTCGATGAGGCGGAACTCTTGCGCCGCCTTGGGCCCACGCCGTAAACTCCCATTCGAATCCAGACATGAATCCAAGCTTCCTCGCCTCCAGCCACTGCGCCGGCATCGGCCGCCGCTTCTTCCAGCAGCTCCGCGCCACCCTCGAACGTGAGGTTGGTGTACAGACCGCCGCGTACCTGCAGGAAGCAGGGTTCGCTGGTGGCGCCGAGCTGTACGGTGCCTACGCCGCGTGGCTGAAGGAAACCTACCAGCTCGCCGATCCGGGCGACCTCGACCAGGCCTTCCTGAGCGAGGTGCTCTCACGCTTCTTCTCGGAAATCGGCTGGGGCCCATTGACGGCGCGCCCGCTGGGCGATGCCGTGCTGGCCCTCGATGCCATCGAGTGGGCGGAGGCCGGCGAGCCGGGCTCGAGCGAGTATCCCTCCTGTCATGTGAGTTGCGGCATGCTCGCGGAGTTCTTCGGCCGGCTGTCAGGCCAGGTCACCGCCGTCATGCAGGTTGAGTGTCCCTCCCGGGGGGACCCGCGAGCCCGGTTCCTGGCTGGCGCTCCCGAGACCCTGGGCGCGATCTACGACCGCATGTCGCAGGGCATGGCATACGGCGAGGCGCTGGGACTTGCGTGACGTGAGGACGTGAGGACGTGAGGACGTGAGGACGTGAGGACGTGAGGACGTGAGGACGTGAGGACGTGAGCCAGAATGTCATCCTGAGCGCAGCGAAGGATCTACCTGCAGGCGTTGGGAGATGTCCTTGATCCGCCCGATCAGCCGACTGTCTTTCGCCGCTGTCCTCTTCCCCACCGTGATTGCCGCCCAGTCCCGTCCCGCCGATCTCGTCGTCACCAACGCTGTTATCTACACCGCCGATGCGGGTCGTCCCCGGGCCGAGGCGATTGCGACCCGCGGCGACCGCATCGTCTTCGTGGGTTCAAACGCCGAGGCTGTCGGGTTCGCGGGCGAGGGCACGACGCGGATCGACGCTGGCGGGCGACCCGTGTACCCCGGCTTTACCGACGCACATGCGCACCTTCGCAACCTGAGCCTCATTCTCGCCACGCTCGACCTGCGCGGCGTGCCTTCGTATGACTCGGTGGTAGCACTCGTCGCGGCAAAGGCCACGGGAACAGCACCAGGCAGCTGGATCCGCGGTCGCGGCTGGGACCAGAATCTCTGGGGCACCAGGTTCCCCACCAATGCGCTGCTCTCGCGCGCCACGCCGGACAATCCGGTCTACCTGCGCCGGGTCGATGGTCACGCGGCCCTGGTGAACCAGGCCGCGCTGCGGCTGGCGGGCATCACCCGCACGACGCCGGACCCGCCGGGTGGCCGCATCATCCGGGACGCGGACGGCGAGCCCACCGGTGTCCTGATCGACCAGGCGTTCATGCTGGTCGAGCAGGTCATACCGCCGGACGATGCCGCCCGGATGCAGGCGATGACGCTGCCGGCGATCGCCGAGGCGAATCGGTATGGACTGACGGCCATGCACGATGCCGGCGTCGGGCCAAGGGAGCTCGCCGCGTACGAGGCCCTGGCGCGCGACGGCAGGTTCAACCTGCGCAGCTACGCCATGATCGCGGGCGGCAGCGACACCAGCGCCTTCCTGGCACAGCAGTTCGCACTCGGACCTCGCGAGGCGTTGTACGGCGGTCGACTCTGGATTCGCGCGATCAAGATCGAGTTCGACGGTGCCATGGGCAGCCGGGGGGCGGCGTTGCTGGAGCCGTACTCCGACGACCCCGGCAACGTGGGCCTCTTCAGGATTCCGCCCGAGCAAGTCGAGCGCATTGCCGTGCGGGCACTGCAGCGCGGGTACCAGATGGCCACGCACGCCATTGGCGACCGCGCCAACCGGGTGGCGCTCGACCTCTACGCTTCGGCGCTACGCCAGGTCCCCACCGCCGATCACCGGTTCCGCATCGAACACGCACAACTTCTGTCGCCCCAGGACATCCCGCGGTTCACGGAACTTGGCGTGATTCCCTCGATGCAGGGCAGTCACCAGACGAGCGACATGCCGTGGATCGCAGACCGCATCGGGCCGTCGCGCGTGTACGGCGCCTATGTCTGGCGCTCGCTGCGGGAAACTGGCGTGATCATCCCGAACGGCTCCGATGCCCCAGTGGAGTCGATCAATCCGCTGATATCATTTCATTCCTTCGTGACGCGCCAGGACGCCAACAACAAGCCGGCAAGTGGATGGTTCCCGGCGCAGCGCCTGAGCCGGGAAGAGGCGCTGCTCGGCATGACGCTGTGGCCAGCCTACGCGTCATTCATGGAGAACGATGCGGGGAGCCTGACGGTCGGCAAGTACGCCGACTTCGTGATCCTGGACCAGGACATCATGACGGTGCCGGTCGGGAAGATCCTTGCGACGAAAGTGGTGAAGACGGTGCTGGGTGGAAAGACGATATTTGAACGGAACTAGGCGTCCTCACGGCCTCTTCAGCAGCTTGACGTCGCCCGAGCCGGTGTCGATGTCGATCCGACCGGTGCCGGAACCAATCGTGCCGATCAGTTCGTCACCGCCGGTCTTGCGCACCTGAATCGGGAAATCCGTGGTGATGTCGCCGCTGCCGGTCTCGATCGCCACCTGCGCACTGAGCGTCGCCGGCACGGTAATGCTCACGTCACCAGATCCGGTGTCCACCTGGAGCTGATCCACGGTGGCCATGAGCCCCAGGTTCACCGATCCGCTCCCGGTATCGATGGACACGTTCTCCGACGTCACGTCAGTGAGTGAGACGTCACCCGACCCGGTATCCACATTGAGGTCCGCCGTCTTGATACCGGTGCCCGTCACGTTGCCCGACCCGGTATCGATTGACACCGCACGGCCGGATACGCGCGACACCTTTACGTCGCCTGACCCGGTGTCGATGCTGAGCTCGCCCGTGATACCGGTGACGTCGACGCCGCCGCTCGAGGTATCCAGCCGCAGGTTGCCGTTGACGTTGGAAGCAGTGATATCGCCGACACCGAGGTAAACGTTCACGCTCTTGCCCTCGGGAACGCTGATGACGAGGCTGGCGTGCGCCTCGAGCCCTGAACCAGATCCGGAGATCCGCACACGGCCACCCTGGTTGCGTTGGCGAGACTCGTCATCGCCGCCGAAGGTGCCGTCCTCACGGACGGAGAGTTCGGTGCTGCTTCCCTTACCCATGTCGCCGAAGATGATCCGGTCGGAGGGATAGATCACGCGCAGTGCGTTCCGTCCCCGGACGCTGCCCTCCGCAAAGGTGAGCTTGGCGCCGTCACTGCCCCCTGGCGTCACGGCCACCGTCACTGAACTGCCGCTCCCGGCCGAAACCCTGACGGTCCCCGCGAGATTGTAGACCGCGACCTCGTCGCCTGAGAGGGTGAACTGCTTCTGGGCCTGGGCCAGCCCTGGGACGCACAGGGCAAGCGCCGCCAGTCCCATCGACGCGCGTGCGAATGACATCGAACCTCCGGCCATTGTGGGTTACGGGGCCTTAGACGGGAGGGGGTGGTGAAAGGTTGCACGTCAGCGAGGTGCGACCGTCATCCCCTCCAGTAGCAGCGGGGGCAGCAACGAGCTGCCGACCCAGCGCGCATCGCGGCCAATACCCCCGATGGACCCGAGGGCGTCGAAGACATTTCCGGCGATGACCACACCCTCGACGCGCCCGGTCACCTCCCCGCCCTGCACCCGGTAGCCGAGCACCACCGGATGGGTGAAGGCCCCGGAGCGGGAGCTGCCACCGGTTCCGCCGGCAACGGCATCGACGAGCAGGCCATCGCCCATGGCAGCGATGAGCGCCATCAGGTCATGCTCGCCTGCATGCAGGACCAGATTGGAGAAGGCGGGCTGAGTCTTGCCGAAGGTTGAACGGCGACCGTGGCCGGTGGATGGGCGCCCCGCGAGCGCGCCGGTCTCCAGGTCGTAGATGCAGCGGCGGATCACGCCGCCCTCGATGAGCGGTGCCCGGAAGCTCGGAACGCCCTCATCGTCAACCGGCCGGGAGCCCGCCTGCCCGTCGCGCAGCGGGTCGTCCGTCAGGAAGAGACTCGGGTGCAGCACCTGTGCCCCGAGGCTCTCGGCGAGCGGCGAAGTGCCCAGGAGGCAGGCCTTTCCGACCAGTGCCTGCTGCACCGGCGCCAGCAGCACTCGCACCGCTTCGGGAAGGAGCAGCACCGGCGCGGTGGCGGCGGGCGCTGGCGCCGACAGCTCGGCCCACGCGAGCCGCTGTTCGACGTCGGCCACGAGCACGTCGAGCGCCGCATCATCGGGCAGGTCAGCCCCCGCTACATGGGTGACGACCTGAACGCTGCCACCTTCCGATGGGCCTACCACGTCGATGTCGAGCGCCACCAGCGTCACCTGGTATTCCGTGTCTACACCGCGGGTATTGCCCACCTGCACTGATCCCACCGAGCGCTCCACATGTACTGTGACGCTGCGACCGCTCTGCCGCAGTCGATTGGTCAGCAGGCCGCCCAGCTGCCCCAGTTGCGTCACGGTGGCCGCCGCGGCCCGCGGCACATGGGTATGGACCTGCGGCAGCGGTGACGGGCTGGGCAACAGCAGCGGGGCCGCGTCGCCCGCGGCAGCCGATGCGAAAGCAGCGTCCAGCAGCGCGTCCGGATCGGTCACCGTGGTACCGGCCACGCCAACCCGCCCATCCACGACAACCCGCAGGCTGTGGCCCGCCTGTTCGGCGGTGTGCGCAGCGATGAGGTTGCCGTCGCGCAACCGCAGCGTGAGCGTTTCGTCGGTCTTGCTGACGGCGTCGGCCATCTGCACGCGCGCGCGCGCGGCGTCCAGCAGTCGTGCGATCACGGCGCCTGACCCCGCACTTCAGCGGTGCGCAGGCGGATGTGTGGCGCCCCCTCGGACACCGGCAGCGGCGACTGGCCACCCTTGCCACAACCGCCACCCGACTCATGCCAGCGGAAGTCCCCGGCCACACGATCCACGGCACCGAGAATGTCCGTCACGAATCCCGCCAATACCACACCCTTGACCGGCTCGGCCAGCGCGCCGTCACGGATCATGTACCCGTGGCCAGCGGTGAACGAATAGCTGTCGCCGCGGTGCCGGCTGCCCACGGCATCACAGGCGTAGACCCCGAGCTTCACGTCGCGGATCAGGTCCGCAAAGGTGCCGGTGCCGTTGGCGACATAGGTATTGGTGAGCCGGACGAGCGGTACGTGGCGGAAGGACAGCGCGCGCGCATTGCCAGTGGGACGCTCACCGAACCGCGCGGCCGTTTCGCGGGAATGCAGGCGGCCGACCACGACGCCGTGCTGCACCAACAGGGTATTGCTGGGTGGCGTGCCCTCGTGGTCGAACGGGTGGGTGCCGCGCAGGCCCACGACACTGCCGTCATCCCCGATCGTCAGCAGGTCGCTGCCCAGTTGCCGCCCGAGGGCGGCGAGACCGGCGGCCACGGGATTCTCAAGCTGCGTGTCCGCCTCGCACAGGTGCCCGACCGTCTCGTGCGCCACCACGCCGGCGAGCCGGGGGTCAAGCACGACCGGGTAGCTCCCACTTCGCACCGGCCCGGCATCGAGCAGGCTCACCGCGCGCCGGGCGGCCGTTCGGAAGAGTTCCTCCTGGTCGCGCACCCGGGACCAGCCACCGCACGCACCCAGCGACTCCACGGCCCGCTCCAGCACGCCCCCGTCGCGCGCCACCGCGAGGGCCGCAAGGGTCACGTCGGGACGGAGCTCGTGCAGGGTCGTGCCGTCGGAGTTCACGAACCAGCACTCGGTGACCTCGTCCCGGTACGCCGCCTGGGTGTCCACAATCCGCCGGTCGAAGCGGAGCATCTCGGCGTTCAGGTGCTCCAGGTACCGCCGCTTCTCGAGCAGCGAGATGTCGCGCGGATCGTCGATCAGGGCCGGCCGGACGTGTCCTTCGCGCACCGGCGCCGGAGCCAGCTCGACCGGATCGGGCGGCCGCACCGCAAGCGAAAGCTCATGCGCCTGCGCCATGCGGGCCACGAGATCGTCCAGCCGGTTGAAGCTGGCGACGCCCCAGCCATGGCCACGGTTGAGGCACCGCACCGTGCCACCCACGTCCGTCCCGGTGCTTGCCCCCTCCAGCCGCCGCCCCCTCCACGCAACGCTCGTGATAGACGAGCGTTCCAGGCGGATATCGGCATAGTCGGCGCGGGAGCTCGTGATCGCGTCGAGGAGTCGTTCGAGCACGGCGCTATGATCAGCCCAGGCGGGCGGCGTAATCAGGGCGGACGACGAGCTCCCCATTCTGCACGATTTCGCGGTCCCAGGGCAGGATGATGAAGTTCTCGGTCTCGAAGGCGTGATAGTCCGGCGCGTACGGGCCAGTCTTGAAGGACACGGCGGTATGTACCTCGGCGGGCCGGAGCGCGCGGACCTCGCTGAGGGCCAGGCGCATGGTGTGCCCTGTATCACACGTCTCGTCGACGATGAGCACCCGCCGGCCGCGAATGGAGGCAGGCGGGCCGGCCACCAGGACCGGATCCCCGCCCGCCTCCTGGCGCGTCACGATCATGGAAGCAAAGTCACACTGGAGGATGGACGCGACCACGGCACCGGGAATGACGCCGGCCTTGGCGATGCCGAGCACGACCTCCGGCTGATACTCCCGGGCGACGTGCAGCGCGAGCGCCCGGCTGAGCTCGCCGAAGAACGCCCAGTCCACAACCAGGGTACCACGTGGGCCCGACGGCGGCGGCCGACGCATAGAGACTCCGGGGAAGGTGACAGTGAGCAAGCAGGGTGCCGGAAACCGGCCTGGGGGAGCGACCTGCGTTGCGGTGCTCCGCGCCCACGGACTACAATACTATCGGACGCAGCCACGCGCAGGCCAGTCTTTCACTTACACCCGGAAAACGCCCTTCCTTCATGAGCATCTGGCGACGACTTTTCGGGGGCAAGGAGAATGTCAGCCCTCAGCGGCTGGATTACCTGAACGAGGCGCTCGCCCTGGAGCGTCAGGGGGACTACGAGGCGGCGCTCACCTCGTACCGGCTGGCGCATCGCGACAACCCGAACGACGCCCGCATCATGCTCAACATGGCGATCGCGTTCACCAAGACGGCGCAGCAGGAGGAGGCGATCCGGCTGTACCGTCGCGCGCTCGAGGTGGACCCGACGCTGGCGGGCGCCCACTATGGCCTCGCCTTCCTGTTGCTCAAGCGGGGGGAGACCGAGGCGGCGTCGGTGCACCTGCGTGAGTTCCTGGCCCGACCGCCCAAGGGCACCGATGCCGAGCGCTGGGTGCAGCATGCCGAGGAGGCGCTGCGCCAGGTTACGTCCGTGCCGGAGTCGCGATGAAGGGTGTCCTGCGCGCGGCGGTGGCGGTGGGGCTGATGTCGTGCAGTAACGCGGGCGAACTGGCCGATGGCGTCATCGAGATCCAGGTGATTGCGCCCCAGCCCCCCATCATCGATTTTGGCGACACGACCCGGTACGTCGCCATCCCGCTCAACCAGGCGGGCGACAGCGTCGCCGCTCCGGTCGTGTGGGTAACGCCGGACGACTCAACCATAAAGATCATCGACCCGGCCACGGGACTGGTCACGGGCGTCAAGCCGAACAGCAAGGGCCGACTGGCGGCGACGCTTGGTACCCTCACCACCGGCTTCTTCACGCTGACCATCGTGGCACGGGCAGACACAATCGTCATTCCCACCGACACGGTCCTGTCGGTGCTGGTCGACGAACCGGCGAGCCTGCCGCTGCTCCCGGTACTCGCATCATTCAACCCGGCCGGCCCGGTGGTCGGGCGGCGGGTGGTGTTCACCGTTGTACGGCCAACGTTCGCCGACACGACCGGTGTCCAGAACGTGGCGCTCACGAACGGTCGGCTGGTGGACTCGGTGCTGACCACCGCGGACGGCACGCCGGCCATCTCGATCGTGGTGAGCCGCGTGGCCGGCCGCCCGGCGCCGGATTCAGTCCTGGTTGCCGTGACGGCGACACAGTCCTCCGGAAACTCGGTGCCCGGCTCCGGCCGGCAGTTCCTGGTTCTCTTCGAATAGCGGGAGGACATCGGCGTGACCACTGCCCCTCTGTCACCCACCCAACCCGGTACGCTCAACGAACTGTTCGTTGGTGCGATCGCCCGGTATGGCGATCGGCCGGTCGCCATGCGCTGGAAGCCGGCGGGCGCCGGCTGGACGCCGATTTCCTTCCAGCAGCTGTTCGAGCGGGTACGCTCGGTGAGCCTCGCGCTCGCCAACCTCGGTGTGCGGAGCGGAGACCGGGTGGCCATCCTGTCGGAGAACCGGCCGGAGTGGGCCATCGTGGACTACGCGACGCTGGCCCTGGGGGCCGCCGACGTGCCTGTCTACCCCACGCTGCCGCCGACCCAGGTGGAGTACATCCTGCGCGACTCGGGTGCCACGGTGGCGCTCGCGTCCAGTCAGGCCCTGCTCGACAAGCTGCTGGAGGTGCGCTCGGCGCTGCCGGCGCTCCGTCATGTCGTGGCCTTTGATGCCACCGCCCAGGGTCCCGACGTGCTCGCCTTCAGTGAGCTGGAGGCGCTCGGGCGCGAGTTGCCGGTCGAGGGATGGGAGGCTGCGGCCCTGATGGCGAGGGCGCACGACCTCGCCACGATCATCTACACGTCGGGGACCACCGGCAATCCCAAGGGAGTGATGCTGACCCACGGCAACATCACGTCCAACGTGGTGTCAGCGCTCGCGCGCATCCCGATCCAGGACGACGTGACACAGCAGGAGTGCCTCTCGTTCCTGCCACTGTCGCACATCTTCGAGCGCATGGCGGGGCACTACCTCATGACGCACGCCGGCGCCATCATCAACTACGCCGGGAGCATCGACACCGTCTCCACCGACATGGGCGAGATTCGCCCGACCCTCATGTGTTCCGTGCCCCGCCTGTACGAGAAGATCTACGCGCGGGTGCAGGAGAACGCGATGGCCGGCTCGGCCGCGAAGCGGCAGGTCTTCCAGTGGGCCAAGCGGGTGGGCGAGACGTGCGTGGATCTGGCTCTGGCCGGAAAGCCGGTGCCGCTCGCGCTGGCCGCGCAGCGCGGCGTGGCGGACCGCCTGGTGTTCCGGAAGCTGCGTGAGCGCACCGGTAACCGGCTGCGCTTCTTCGTGTCGGGCGGGGCACCGCTCAACGCCGACATCGCGCGGTTCTTCCTGGCCGCGAGGCTTCCCATCCTCGAGGGATACGGCCTGACCGAAACGTCGCCCGTCATCACCGTCAATACGTTCCGCGACCTCCGGCTCGGCACCGTGGGCAAGCCGCTCCCGGGAGTCGAGGTGAAGATCGCGCCCGACGGGGAGATCCTGACGCGCGGGCCTCACGTCATGCAGGGCTACTTCAACCAGCCCGAGGCGACGCGAGAGGTGCTCGAGCCCGACGGCTGGTTCCACACCGGCGACATTGGCGAGATCGACGCCGACGGGTTCCTCCGCATCACCGATCGCAAGAAGGACCTCATCGTGACGGCAGGCGGCAAGAACATCGCGCCGCAGCCGATCGAGAATATCGTCAGGACCAGCAAGTGGGTCCTCAACGCCGTCATGCTGGGTGACCGCCGGGCCTACCCGATCATGCTGGTGGTGCCGAACCTCACGTTGCTGCGTGAATGGGCCCGGCGGCACGCGTACGACTTTGTCGACGACGATGCCCTGCTGGCGCGGGCCGAGACGCACGAGAAGGTGGAGCGCGAGGTGAAGCGGATGCTCCGCGACCTCGCCCGGTACGAGGTGCCGAAGCGGTTCGTGCTGGTGAAGGAGGACTTCAGCATCGAGGCGGGCGAGTTGACCCCCACGATGAAGGTGCGACGCCGCATCGTAGAGCAGCGGTACCACGACCGGATCGAGGCGGCGTATCTCGAAGCGCCGGTGAGCCCGGGCTAGGTCGGTCCTGCCGGCCGCCGCGTCGCGACCCACCAGCCCCCGGCAGTGGCGATCACGTCGACCAGCCCTGGGTCGGGCGCGGGGCCCTCGCCCACGACGCGAAGGCCCGGCAACAGCACCCTCGCGGCCTCGCGAACCCACGTCGCCTCACCGCCAAGCTTGCCGCTCAGCACCACACCACGCATCGATGCCGACTTGAGCGGCAAGCGCGCGCCGCGCAGCACACTCAGGCCCCGTGCATCCGCCAGCGCGGCGGGGCCGTTCACCGCCACGATTGACACGCCCGGCAGCACGCCTTCCACTTCCTGCCAGCGCCCGGCTACCGGTCCGGCAAGCACGAGGTAGCCACCGGGGCCGGCAAGGCCCGTCAGTGCTGCCACCGAGCCGCCGTCGAGCGATGGCGTGGATTCGTCGAGCGGGGGCGCGTCGCCAAAGTCGAGGATGCCGTCCCGGATGCGAAACGTGCGGTGACACACTGGACAGCCGAGCTCCCCGGCATGCACGGAGCGCTGCACGACGGAGTCGGGAAGGAGGACGAGGTACGCCTCCGCATGGTCCCCGGGACAGCGCAGGTGGTCCGTGAGTTCGATGAACACTACGGCCGGAAATCCACCCAGGTCATCTTGCCGGCCTCGACCCGGACGCGTCGCAGCACCGGCGCGCCGCCAATGTCGACGCCCATGAGGTACTCGCCGGGCGGGACATCGCCCACGGCAAAGTCCTCCCCATAGAGGGGATTGGGATGGTTCTTGTCGCCATAGGTCTCGGCGTAGGCATACGGTGTCTCCCGCGGCGTCGGCTTCACGATGCCGTACACGCGCGCCTGCTTCACTCGCGCGCCCGACGCGTCGCGCACGACGCCAGCGACAATGCCGGTGCCCGGCAGCGGCTGGATCCACAGTTCCGGGTTGGTGGTGTAGCTGGGGTAGCGGTTGAGCGAATCGACGATGGCCTTCATGGTGGAATCGGGCGCAGCGTGCACCTCGAGGTGCAGGTGATCATTGGTTGCCCGGCCGCTGTTGCCCACGCGCGCGATCGGCTGGCCGGCGCGGACCCGGTCGCCGACCTTCACGTCCAGCCCGCTGTTGTGGTAATACACGGAGAAGATGAGCAGTGTGTCGCCGTTCATCGGCAGCACCCGGTCGTGAAGAATCGACACCGTCAGGGCACCGGCCTCCGCACGCCCGGCGTACACGACCAGTCCATCGCCGATCGCAAGCACCGGCGTGCCGTCGGGATTGTTGAACTCGACCCCCTGGTGCGGCTGGAAGAAGCCGCCCATGGTGCTGCCGTAGCGATAGGTCTGGTCGATGTTGTCGTTGGCCGGAGGCGCAATCGGCCGGCCGAACCAGGTGGTCCTTGGTGCCGCCGGCGCGGACGCCGCCGACGGCGCGGACGACTTCATGCGGGGGCACGGGGGCGTGCCCTTGGCAAACCCGCAAGAGAGTGCCGTCCCCGTCACCACGGTGGCCACGCGGGCCGTCGGTGCCACCGGCACCGCTCCGCCACGGCGCCACGTCCCGCCCGACGCCGCGAGCACCATCGTGCCGGTGAGGGTCTGAACCGCCCAGCCGCCCTTCACGGCCGTGAGCGACAACACGTATTCATCATCGAGGAGCACGAACGCCGTGTCCGCCGGCCCGCGCGCGGCGGGCCCCGTCGCATCAATGATGGCGGTCCAGTGCGCGCCGTTGTCGGTGGTCACCTGCACACCGTCGGCGGTACCGATGAGCGTGGTGTCGCCCTTCGTGCGGATGCCCTCCGGCGCCACGTACTGCCACTCTGGACCGAGCTGCTTGATGGTCCAGTTGCGCCAGGTGGCGCCGCCGTCCGTCGACAGGCCCCAGCCGTTTCCCACCGTGCCATACCACACTTCGCCCCGTGGACCGAACGCAATTGCGTTGATGAAGTCCATCGAGATCGAGGTGCCCGTCGTGTCGGTGCGGATCCGTTCCCACGTGTTCGCACCGCGCTTCAGCACGAAGATTCCCTCGGCGTAGGTACCGACCCAGCGAGAGCCGTCCGGTGCCGTCACGTCGGTGAGGACCTGGACACCCCAGCCGGACGAATCCGGCAGCATGGGGGCGGATTGAGCGAGCGCGGGAGTGGACGCGAGTGACAGGAGCAGGACTGCGCGGCGTACGGCGGGCATCACAAGACCTTTGCGTAGATCCTTCGGGCGCTGCGCGCCCTCAGGATGACGGTGGTGCCTCACGTCTTCACGTCCTCACGTCCTCACATCCTCACGTCCTCACGTCCTCACGTCAGACCGGCCCCAGCCGCAGCCAGTCCACATGGACGTTCGCCGGGCGCGTCGCGACGAACAGCACCGCCTCCGCTACGTCGCCCGGCCGCAGCATGCTGGCCCGATCGGGAAGGTGGGGCTGGCGATCGGGATCGATGGGATCCCACACGCCGGTGTCGGTGGGGCCGGGAGACACCAGGCAGAGCCGAACGCCGCTGCCCCGGAACTCGGCCGCCAGGACCTCGTGCAGCCCGCGCAACCCGAACTTGGACGCGGCGTAGGCGGCATTGTCCGGAAACGCCGAGTGATCGGCGACACTGCCGATGTGCACGAAGGTGCCGCGCCCGGCCGCGCGCATGGCCGGCAGCAGTGCCCGGGCCACGGCGAACGGTGCCCGCAGGTTGATGTGCACCTGCGCGTCGAAGTCGTCCTGCGTCGTGTCGTGGAGCGGCTTCATGATGAATGCGCCGGCATTGCTGACCACGATATGGGGGGGACCCAGCTCGGTGAGGAGGCGCGTGGCCGCGGCGTGCCAGGCGGCGGCATCGGTCAGGTCGCAGGGAACGTCATGGAAGACGCTGCCGCGCACTGCGGGCAGCGACCGGGCAATGCGCACCACCCGGGCGCCGGCGCTCGCGAGCACGGCCGCTATCGCGGCACCGATGCCGCGCGAGGCACCGGTGACGACGGCAACCTGTCCCGCGAGGTCGCTCACTCGCCCCGGGGGGCGTGTGCCAGCCTCAGGAATTCGTCCCGGGTCCGCTGATCGTCGCGGAAGATGCCCCGGAGCGCACTGGTGACGGTGCGCGAGCTCTGCTTCTCGACGCCCCGCATCATCATGCAGAAATGGGCTGCCTCGATGACCACGCCGACGCCATGCGGATGCAGCGCGTCCATGAGCGCGTCGGCGATCTGGTCGGTGAGTCGCTCCTGGACCTGCAGGCGTCGCGCAAACATGTCCACGATGCGGGCCGCCTTGGAGAGGCCCATGATGCGGCCGTGGGGCACGTACGCCACGTGCGCGCGCCCGAAGAACGGCAGCATGTGGTGCTCACAGAGCGAGTACAGCTCGATGTCGCGCACGAGGATCATGCTTTCGTGCGCCTCCTCGAACAACGCGTCGCCGATGACCTCGGCCACCGTCTGGCCGTATCCACGCGTCAGGAAGCGGAGCGACTTGTCCACCCGCTCCGGCGTCTTGAGAAGCCCATCGCGATCCGGGTCCTCGCCCAGTTCGGCGAGCATGGCCCGCACGTGGGGCGCGATGGTGAGGTCAGGCGCCGGCGTATTCGACATAGTTCCTCGGAGTTTCCCAGAGACGAACACTCAGCGCCAGCTCGGCGGGCACGGCCTCGCGCAGCTGGCGCCAGATCACGACGGCGAGATTCTCGGAGGTCGGGTTGAGGTTCACAAACCAGGCGACGTCGAGATTGAGGTTCTTGTGGTCGAGGTGCCGCAGCACCCGATCCTCCGTCACCTGCTTCAGCGTATTCAGGTCCAGCACGTAGCCCGAGTCGGGGTTGATCTCGCCCTCGACGCTGATATCCAGCTCGTAATTGTGCCCGTGAAAATTGGGATTGTTACAGACACCGAACGTCGCCACGTTCCAGGCGTCCGATCGGTCAGGATTGTGCAGGCGATGAGCGGCATTGAAGTGCACACGGCGCGTCACGCGGCATCTCGGCATGGAGCAGCCTCGGCGTTTGAGTATGCAGTAGGCACCCCGTGGTGCCCATCAAGTTCCCCGGAAAGCAAACGCCGACCCCGCATGGAGCCGGCGCTTACCTGAAGAAACGGCGACGGAGAGGGTTACTGAAGCCCAACCGGAATGCTCGGCACCCTCGTCATGGCTTTTGTCTTCCCCCGAGGGGCATGGCAGCAGCCACAATATCTGGGCCCTGGGCCTAACTTATCGGCTCGATAACGTAGATCCCCGCCACCGACACCAACTAAGTTAGGACACGAAGCCCAGACCGTCAACACAGGAACCAATCTCATGAATCCCCTGCCGTCGCTGGTGGCTGCCGTGGTGGCCCTGATCGCCTGGACCTTTCTGGTGTTCGTGCGGCAAGTGCCAAGCGGGCTCCCGCACGGGCTGTACGCGGTGGGGATCCTGCTTCTGGTACGGTGGCTGGTGCTGCGGCCAGGAGGTGAGGACGTCAGGACGTGAGGACGTGAGGACGTGAAGTGACTAGCGGACTGGTGCCCCGTGCCCTCACGTCTTCACGTCTTCACGTCTTCACGTCTTCACGTCTTCACTTCCTCACGTCATATTTCCCAGTTCGACATCAAGATCCCGTCCGTCTCCGGCTCCGGCGCATCGGACAGGGTCATCCGCAGGTCGGTCCAGTGCACGCGGAAGCCCCGCCCAACGAGATGCGCGTACGCGCTGCTGGCGGCGGTCTGGCAGCGAATGGCGACGCGCCGCAAGCGTGCCGCAATGGCGTCGGCCTGGAGTCCGTCGACCAGGCGCTCGAACGCCGCGGCATCGGTGGCCACGAGCTTGAGCACGCGCTGTTCATCGCGCGGGCGACCGGCCGCGAGCGGCGTCGACTGCCACAGCGCGAAGGCGACCAGCCGGCTGCCACGGCGCACCATCGTGGTATCTCCCAGGGCCATCTCGTGGGTCAGCAGGAGTTCGCGGGAAAAGTCGATTCCCGGCGCCACGCGCGCCGTAAGCTCGGCACATTCCGCGACCCCGGCGGCGAGATCGCCGGTCGAGAGCCGGGACGCATCCCGTGCGACCGCGCGTACGGCGTCGCGCAGCAGCGTGATCGTGAGGTGCCGCGGCACGAACCCCAGGGTGCCGTAGAACCCGATGTTGTCGGTCGTGCGCGGCATGGTCTCGAGGCCGATGGTCGTAGCTCCGCGAGCGCGGAGCAATTCGATGCCGGCCTGGACGATCGCGCTTCCCACGCCAGCGCCCTGCCGGTCGGGGCGGACTGCAATCGGGCCCATCCAGCCCTCGGTGCCCGACTGGTGCACCATGTTGAAGGCCGCGAGCTGGCCATCGGAATCGCGCCACAACATGGCGCCCTCGGCGGCATCCTCGATGGCGTAGCGCCACACCGCCGCCGTGAGCGGCGGCACCCGGACACCGGACAGGCCATCGCGCGCATAGCGATCGGTGAAGGCCTCGGTGAACAGCCGGTTGAGCGGCTCCACGTCGTCACCCGTGGCCCGGTCGGGCCCGTGCACGCTGCGGTCAGGCCGCCACATCGTGCCCGCCCAGGGGTTCGTCGGCGACAACCGCGGAGCCGCGGCGCGCATCGTACGTGACGCGAACGATGCGGTCGAAACCGTCGCGCACCGAATCGATATGGGTGATGAGGATCACCTGCGGGAAGCGGTCGGCGAGGCTGCGGAGCAGCTCCACCACGGCGGCGCGATGATCGTCGTCCAGGGAGCCGAAGATCTCGTCGAGAATCAGGAGGGAGAGCGGCTGCCCGGCGCGCTCGGCGATCATCTGGCTGATGGCCAGCCGCAGGGCCAGGTTGGCGATGTCCTCCTCGCCGCCCGAAATGACACCCTTGGGCTCACCCTCATCCAGCAGCGTGGTCACATAGTCCTCATCGAGCTCGAGCTCGGTATAGCGTCCATTGGTCAGGTCGCGCAGGAACACCGAGGCCAGTTCCGACAGGTCGGGACGCAGCGCGGCGTTCAACTCGTTTCGCAGGTCGCCCAGGGCGCGATCCAGCTCCTGGTTCGTCTTCAACGACAGCGCCACCGCATCGGCCTCGCGCGCGCGACGCGCCCGGTCCTCGATCCGTCGTGCCGCCTGGAGCGTGGCCTCCTTCGCCGCGGTCGCCTCGCCCTCGTCGCGCACCAGCGTGAGCGCGGCGGCCTGCCGCGCCGCCTCCGACGCCCGCCACTCGCGCTCCACCGTGCGGAAACCCTCCTCGCTGAAGCCCAGGGCGGCCAGCGCCGTCCGCATGCCGTCATGACGCGATTCGGCCTCGAGCCGCGCCGTGTCCGCGCCGGCCTGCTGGTCCCTGAGCAGCGGAAGCCGATCGGCCCCGACCCGCTGGCGTTCGAGCTCCAGTGCCAGCGGATCGAGCCGCTTCAGCTCGGACTGTACCTGCTCATGGCGTGACTGATCGTACACCGTGCCGGGGAGCGCCGCGAGATCCACCTCAATTCCCGCCAGCCGGGCGTCCAGCTTCTGGACTTCCTCTCGCCAGCGCGCCGTTTCGGCCAGCGATGCCGCCAGCCGGGCCTGCGCCGCGTTCCCCTCCTCGAGCTGGCGCTTGAGCGCCTGCATCTGTTCCTCGAGCTGCACGACCTCCGGCGGCACATCTTTCAGCTGCTCGATGCGCTGCTTGTAGAAGCTGCCGTTGAAGGTGACCTCCTCGATCTGCCGGTCGAGCACGCCCAGCACCGACTCGAACTCCTGGCCCAGCGGCCGCGCGCACGTGGGGCACGCACCCTCCTGGCCGGCCTCCACGATTCGCTCACGCTGCTCGACCAGTTCCCGGTACTGGTCGGCCAGGCCCTCGCGCTTGGTGGTCGCCGCCTGGGCGTCCTGCACCCAGAGCGTGCGTCGCGCCTCCAGCGCCTCGAGGCTGAAGTCCAGCGCCTGTCGCACGGTGATGATGGACGCCTGGGCCCGCTCCAGCGTCTCCGCCTCCGGTGCCTTCTTGATCTGCTTCGCCAGCTCGGCCTTGCGCTGCGTCACTTCCTTACGCTGCGCACCCAGTGCCGCGCGGCGCGCGTTGCCCTCCGCGTCGCGCGTGAGGGCGCCCGCCTCCTCACGCAGCGACAGCCGCGGTGCCAGTGCCACTTCCAGTTCCGCCACTCGTTGCGCCGCTGCTGCCGCCGCCGCCAGGTCTGCCGTCAGCCGCGCCAGTGTCTGCCGGGTGGTCTCCGCGACCTGTTCCGCCAGGCGCAGGTCGCTCTCCAGTGTCGCGGCCGCCACCTTCTGCTGCTGGGCCATCTCCCAGCGCGGGCCCAAGGCGGCAGCCTGGGACTCGGCCGCCTTCACCTGCGTCCGGGCCAGCGTCACTCGTGCGTCGGCGGTGGCCAGCCGCTCGGCGGCCGCCTTCACCGCCGCCTCGAGCACGTCGGGATCCGGCAGCCCGGCGCGGAGCGCGTCGAGCTGGGCGCGCAGGCTGGCGCGCTCGACCTTGAGCCGATCCTGGCCAACGCGCAACCGCTCGTACCCCAGCACCCGCGACAGGAACGTGGCGCGCTCGGAGGCGGTCATCGCCGCCATGACCGCGAGCTCCTTCTGTCCGGTGAAGTAGGTATTGAAGAACTCGTCCCGGCTCATGCCAATGAGCCGCGTGACGCGTTCCGTCACGCTGCCGATGCTGTTGGCGATCGGCGCCGCCTCACTGTCCTGATACAGCTCGGCCCCGCCCAGGGTGCGCAGGATGCGGTAGTTGTGGGCACCGAGCGAGAAATCCAGCTCCACCTCGACCTTCGAACGGGGTGTCGCGCCGCGGCGGCGGATGGTTTCGCGGTTGCCGCGAGCGGCCGGCATGCCATACATCGCCCAGGCAATGGCCTCGAGCAGCGTGGTCTTGCCCGCTCCGTTGGGCCCCACGATCCCGGTCAGCCCGCTGCCGAACACCAGTTCGGTGGACTCGTGCTGCCGGAAGTTCTGCAGCCGCAGGCGGTGGATGATCACGTGCCGTCCCCGCCATCGCTCTCGACCTGCTCGATCAGTTCCACGCCACGCGAGACGAACCGCTCGCGGTCGATCTCGCCCGGCAGCACCCGGTGCACGAGCCAGTCGTGCACCAGCTCGGGCAGCGTCTGGCGGCGCCCCGGCGCCCCGGAACCCACGAGGCGAATGCGCGCGGGACGCCGCAGGTCGAGGTGGAAGTGCAGCGCCGAGGCCTTCCACGCGCGGATCTGCGCGTGATTGACCTCGCGGGCGACCGGACGCGGGACGTCATGCACGACGAGCCGGACGATCTGCTGGACGATGCCACCCTCCACCGATGCGACCCGGTCGGCGATCGCCGCATCGAGCTGCGAGGCGTCGAGACCGTCGGCATAGATGGGTGGCAGGTCGATCACGCGCCGGGCGTGCTGCACGAGGTGCGGCGTCACCTCGCCAGTGGCCACGTCCACCAGGAGCCATCCCTTCCCGGGAATGCCGTTCGCTTCCTCCTCGGCGCGTTCGCCCCAGATGTTGGTGCTCGTGTACTCCAGCGACCCGGGGTACCACTCCTTCGGACGCACCTGATGCCGCACGTGATAGTGCCCCCACGCGACGTAACTCCAGCCTCCCGACCCGACCTGTTCCGGGGTCACGATCACGCCGCCGTACTCGAGCGAGGGCCGGTCCGGCGGCAGGAGGCCCTGCACCTCGGCGTGAATCGCGAGCACCTGGTACTTCGCGGGTCCGTCGGGCCTGATCTGGAGCTCGGCCGGATCGACCAGGGCCTGATGTGGCACCGCCAGGACGCTCAGGTCGAGTTGGGGGAACTCGAACCGCCGCGCCACGTCCGCGGCGACTGAGACGCCCAGCTCCTCGAAGAGCCTGAGAATGCTGCCGGTCTCGGACGAGCGTGGCGTGTCGTGGTTGCCGGCGACCAGGATAACCGGTGCCTTGGGCAGGGCCTCGCGCAGGCGCTGGAACTGCCGGAACGCGAAGACGATGGCGGCATTGGTGGGGCGCACCGAGTGAAACAGGTCGCCGGCGATCACGACCACGTCGGGTCGCTGCGCGATGACGTCGTCGATCACGCCCCGGAAGGCATTGGCGACGTCGGCTTCCCGCTGGTTGATGCCCGTGGGGGTCTGGCGGTGGTACTGGCGGATCCCCAGGTGGGAATCCGCGATGTGCGCGAGTTTCACGAGTAGAGAATGGAGGACCGGGACCGGTGGGGCAAGCGGTGCACCGGGGCGACGCTACGAGTAGGGGTCGACCCCGCTGGGGACGGGGCGGATGGTGCTTCGGGGCGTCACCACTTCCCCGCCGATACGCCGCCCGAGCTTCGCGGTGAAGAACGCGAGCACGTCATCGGGGCGGGTACGCCGGGTCAGTGCGAGGGCACGACGCACGTCGAGCTCCGGCCGACCCTCCACCAGCGCGCGCACCGCGTCGGCGGTGACCCGGCGGTCCAGCTGCTTGAGCTGGCGCGCCACGGCGTCCGCGAAGGGCAGCTCCGCCCCGGGGGGGAAGCGCTCGACACCCTCCCGTCCGCTCAGCATGGCGGGACGGGGAAAGCGCGCAAAGATCGGCTGGGTGAAGTGTGGGTGCCGCAGCATCAACTCGCCCTTGGGCAGCGTGGCCAGCTTGATCTTGATCGCCGGTGAGAGGGTGGCATACGCCGGCGTGGCGAGCTCGTCCATGTCCATGCGCCCGAACACCGACGTGCCAGCGTTGCCCACGATACGCCGCTGTACCTGGGAGCGGAACTGCTGGGCCGAGAACAGCACGAGACCGAGGTATCGCCCGCGCTCCGCCAGGTCGAGCAGCATCTTGCGCACGTAGGTGTCGGGCCCGTCGGCTGGTGCGTACTTGTTGAGTTCGTCCACGAACACCACGACGTGATCGACACCGAGGTCACGACGCTCGAGGTGCTCCCTGAGCTTCGACACACAGCGGGCGAACACGAGGTCCTGCGCCAGGGGATCCACGCCGGCCACGTCAACGACGTAGACGGTACGGTCCTCGAACGTGCCCCACGGCAGGTCGTTGGGGGCGCCGTCATCGATGACGAGCCCCTTGGCGCGGGTGCTGATGTTGCCGAGTCGGTTGCGCACCTTGCGAATGGTGGCGACATGATGCGTGCGCCACACCTCACCGCCGCGGCCCATCGCCTCCATGAAGTCGAAGATCGCGCGAAAGAACTCCTCCAGGTCGGCGAAGCTCTCGACCCGGAACGGCTTGCTTCGCAGGAGGTCGTCCGTGAACTCGCGGCCCACCACGCGCTCACCGAGGAAATCGATGAAGGCGTCGGCCTTGGCATCGATATCGTCGCGGTTCATCACGACTTCAGCGTAGTCCAGCACTTCGCGCAGCCCCCACACCAGCGGCTCGGTGTTGTGCTGCAGCGACTCGTGCGTGCGCAGCGTGTTGAGGTTAACCCCGTCGGCCTTGAAGGGCGCGAAATACCGGGCCGAGGTCAGCGGCTCGGCGACGAGCCCGAGCTTGGCGTACAGCGCATGATCCCGCTCGGAGATCTCGCCCGGTTGGTCGAGGAAGCAGAGATCGGGGCCCTTCACGTTGAAGCATACGGCGGCGATGGACCCGCGATGGGCCGGGAAGGTCTGGAAGATGCTCGAGAGCAGGAACTCGACCGCGCTGGTCTTGGTGGCCAGGCCGGACACACCAGTAATGTTGAGGTGGGCCGCCTCAGGGCCGAGCAGGAAGTCGGCGTCCAGCAGGACGGGCGACTCGTGCCCGCCCAGCGCGTAGACACCCACCGGAATGCCGGTGGGGCGCTCGGAGCGGGTGTACGCGTCCATGCGGAGGGCCAGCTCGACGTCGGCGTCACTCGCCAGGTGCACGGCGCCGAGCGGCACCGGCTGCAGCGGCTCCTCGGGGATCTGGCGAAGCACGGCGGCCAGAAAGAGGCGAACCTCGGTGCGGGCGGTGGGTTCGTTCGCCACCACCGAGGGGTCGCCCTCGGCGCCGATCACGGCGTGCAGCGGCGACGCGAGGTCGGCGTAGGCCATGCCGTCCGTCACGACGCCGTACACCGTCCTTCCCGGATGATCGACGCGCACGATGGCGCCGATACCGACGGCCGACTCCGTCGCCGTCCAGAAGTAGAACTGGTGCGGGGTGCTGGGCTTGAGTTCGGTGGCGACGACTCGACCGATGGGAGGGGCGGACATGGCACCAAAGCTAACTACGTGAGGAGGAACGACGACTGCGTGAGGAGGAACGGCAACGGCGTGAGGAGGATCTGAAACTGCGGGGGATCCCCGCCGTCGCCGTTCCTCCTCACGCCGTTGCAGTTCCTCCTTACGCCGTTGCCTTGAGAAACTCCTCCACACTCCGGATCCCGTACAGCATCCGATCCCAGCGCGGGTCGGGAGCACTGATCGGCGCCCGCTCGGCCAGGAGCCAGCGGGAGATCTGGTCGGCCATCGCCGGAGTGCCGTTGACCGGGGCCACCTCCACCCGGATGAGCCCGTGCAGCAGGTCCTTCCCTTCCCAGGGCCAGAGGCGCACCGCCCACGCACGCACCGGGGCGAGGCGCCGCGACGCCGGCGCGAAGATGGGAGAGCGATGCCCCACGGGGAGCCGCAGGTAGGCCTCGAGGTCGCTGCCGTCGAACGGGAGCGAGCTGTGACTCTTCGCCACCCCGATCATCCGGGGATCCTGGGCCCACACCGGGCTCTCGGCCAGCGAGCCATCCACCACCAGCCACCCGCGGCTCCCTTCCCGATACGCAATTCCGACGGACACCTCGAGCGCGCCACGCGCGTCGTCGAGCGCCGCGCCCGCCTGGGCCAGCTCGCGAATGGGGTGGGGCGGGTCCGCATCGGACAGTTCGATGTGCTCCAGCGACTCGAGCGCCGCGCCCGCCGCGTCCAGCGCCGCGCGACGACCGATCACCAGATCGCGCCGTCGAACCACCCGGGTGGCGAGCACCCGATCCGTGCGTTCCCGGACGGCCGCCGCCACCGACGCCACGACGATCGGCGATGACCCGGCATAGCCGACGACCTGGGAATGCTGGACCCCGTCCAGAAAGGCGACCGGTTCGGGCCAGCCGGTGGGTGCTCCAACCGGCCGCGCCGCCACGTGGTCGCCTTCGAGCAACTGTGCGAGGTGGATCTCGGCTGCCTCGCGCCGGCCAGCACTGGCGGGAGGGATGATGGATGCGGGGGTAATGCCTGCAGCGGCCAGCGCGCGACGAAGGGCGGTGAGGTCGTTAGTCATCCAGGCTGGGAAACGGCGGCACGCCCATGAGCCAGCAGCCCACCAGGGCGTCCTCGGCGTCGAGCTCGACCAGCAGCTGATCGGCGACCCGCACTGCACGCGCCGCCGGCGAGCCACCGAGTTTGAGGTGGTACAGGCTTTCCCCCGGATTGGTCTGGACGGTCAGCACCGACTCGATCTCGACCGAGGTGGTCCGATCGGCCCGGGGGCCGCGCAGCACGACGCGCCCCATTTCCACGTTCGACGGAAGCGCCAGTCCCCTGGTGGAGGTGACCTCCGGCCATACCACCATGTCGAGCCCGGCGACCGCTCCATCCGCCACATCCAGCACGGCGATGGCGCCCTCGGCATCCGTGAGTTCGATGGTGCCGTCGAGGCGCGAACTCCCCGAGCTCCGGAACGTCCCGGAGAGGATGTCCGTCTCGGGATCCCAGCGCCACGAAATAGCTGGCAGCGAGCCGGTCAGGCGCTCCACGGTGAACCGCGGTCCCAGGGATGTCTCAGGCGGCACGGGCAGCTCCCATCGTGCGGATGACGCGGACGATGCGATCCACCGCGGCCTCCAGTTCCTTGTCGGACACCGCATAGCTCATCCGTACCCAGCGGTCATCGCCGAAGGCCGCACCGGGCACGAGGGCCACGCCCTCTCGCTGCATGAGCTCGTCACAGAACCTGGTGCCGGTGGCACCATCGTGAATGCCGTCAACCCGGAAGAAGAAGTAGAACGCGCCATGCGGTTCCACGAACTCGATGCCGGGCACTTCGGCACGAAAACGACTCACCAGCAGGTCGCGACGCCGGCGGAACGCCGCCACCATCTTCGTGACGTCCTGATCCACCCGCTCATCGCTGAACGCGGCGACCGCCGCCCACTGCGCCGGGTGATTGGCGCCGGTCGTGGTGTGGGACTGCAGCGCCGCCATCGCCTTGGCGATGTGCGGTGGCGCCAGCGCCGCCCCAATGCGCCAGCCGGTCATCGCGTAGGCCTTGGAGGCGCCGTAAATCAGCACGGTGCGCTCGAGCAGGTCGTCGGGCAGGTCGAGCATCGACGCCGCCGGCCCCGGCCCGTAGTTGATGCGGCGATAGATCTCGTCGGAGATGATCCATACCTGGTGCTTGTGCGCCCACTCCGCGATCCCCTTGAGCTCGGCCAGGGTATACACGGCGCCGGTCGGGTTGCAGGGCGAGCAGAGGATCAGGCCCTTCACCGACTTGCTATAGGCGGCATCCAGGTCGCGTACGCTCACCTTGAGGCCCCACTCGATATCGCCGGGCACGAGCACCGGCTCGGCCCGTGACAGGTGCACGATCTGCGGATAGGACACCCACGCCGGCCCAGGAATGAGCACCCGCTGGCCGGGACCGAAGAGCGTGAAGCAGGCATTGAACAGCGACTGCTTGGACCCGGAGCTCACCACCATGTGGTCGGGGTTGATCGCGCGGCCACCCGACATGATCGAGAGCGTGCGCGCGATCGCCGTGCGCAACTCCAGCAGGCCGATGTTGGGCGGGTAGCGTGTCATGCCCTTGTTGATGGCCTCAATGGCCGCCTGGCGGATGGGTGCCGGCGTGTCGAAGTCGGGCTCGCCCACGCTCAGATCGTAGACGTCCTCACCGGCCGCCTTGCGCCGCTTGGTCTCCGCGCTGATCGCGACGGTTTCGGACGCCTTCAGGTGCGCCAGGTTGATCGAAAGCGGGTCGGGCATGGCCAATCCGGAGTTAGGGCGAAAGCACGGCGACGCGGACCGGGAAGGTTCGTTCGCGACCTGCTCCCTGTCAACGCCATACGCCCTTGGCCCCCGCCACTGGCCGGGCTAGCTTGATTTCCCGCGACAGTCGCGACCGCTATTTGAGAATCGAGGAGCCCGTGTCGGAGCTTGAGCTGCACCTGAGCGCGCCCGTGGCGCGCACCCTGGAGTCGTGGGACTGGCAGGCGTCCGACCCGCTCATGCGCGATGCCGTACCCACCGTGGCCCGGGGTCACAACCTGGTGGCCGTCCTGCCGCCGTCGCCGGCGGCGGCCGCCCCCCTCATCGGGGCAGTGCTCGGTCGCCTGGGCGGCGGGGTGCGAGGGCTCATGGTGGTGCCGCCCGGCATGCTGGCCGAGTGGGCCGGCGTCGTGTTCGGGGTCGCCGCCGGCACCGGTCTCAAGGTGGGCGCCGCGCTCGCCTCCGCCCGCGCACTCCGCGAACTCCGCACCGGCTCCCTCGATCTCCTTGTGGCCTCCCCATCGGTCATCCAGGAACTCATGACCAGTTCCGCCCTCAAGGCGGATGGCCTCGGCGTGATTGTGCTCGCCCAGCCCGAGGCCTGGGCCGATCACGCCGCCGTCGCGCCGCTGATGCAGGACCTGCCCCTCGAGGCGCAACGGGTCATCCTCACCGCGAACCCGGCGGCGGCGGCCGAAGTGGTGGAGCGGTATGCCCGGAAGGCGCTGGTGCTCGGCGTGCCGCCGACCGAAGCACCGCCCATGCAGCCGGTCGGCCCGGTGCGCACGGTAAGCGTGGCGTGGTCGCGTCGCGCGGCGGCGCTGGGCGAGCTGTTGCAGCTCCTCGATCCAGCCACCGTCTCCATCTGGGCGCACGACCGGAGTGCCGCCGCGGAGATCGCGCGAGCAGTCCCCATCGACGGCGAGTCCATCCGTCTGGTCACCGGCGATGCACCGAAGTCCAGCCTTGTCATCGCGTTCGACCTCCCCTCACATGAGCGGCTCGCGCAGCTGGTCCAGGCGGGTGATACGGTGCTCCTCGTGCCACCGGGCACCGAGTCGTACGTGGCGGGCATCGCCCGGCCGACGCGAGCCCTGCGCCTCCCGGGCCTGCTGGAGGAGCATGCGGCCATCTCCACCGCCGACCGAGCTCGTATTCGCGCCGAGCTCGAGTCGGGCGACGGGTCGGCAGCGCTCCTTGCCCTCGCACCGCTGTTCGAGCGGCATGACCCGACGAGGGTGGCCGCGGCACTCTATGCGCTCTGGAAGGGACAAGAGCGGCAGGAGCGGCAAGGCGGCAAGGCGGCAGGGCGGCAGGAGGAAGCGACAGCTCCCGCGCCGGCGCCGGCGATTGCGAAGGTGTGGGTTTCGATCGGGAAGAAGGACGGGGTGACACCCGCCGACCTCGTTGGCGCCCTGACCAAGGAGTTGCGGGTGGACCGGACCGCGATCGGACGGGTTGAACTGCGCGACGGGTTCTGCCTGATCGACCTGCCCGCAGCGGATGCCGACCGGATTGCTCAGGCGCTGAGCGGGAAGATGATCCGGAAGGTCCGGGTGACGGCGCGGCTCGACCGGGTGCCCGGGGCGAGCACGGACCGCCGGCCTAGGAGCGGCGCCGGACGACCGCGTCCTTGAGGCGCTTCCCTGCCTTGAAGGCCGGCATGACGGACGCGGGGAGCGTGATCGTCTTGCCGGTTCGCGGATTGCGCATGGAGCGGCCGGCGCGGCGGCGCACCTCAAAGTTGCCAAACCCGGTGATCTGGACCCGGCCGCTCTTGCGCAGCTCGGACGCAATCAGTCCGTCGCTGGCGAAGAGCGCATCCACGATTTCAGATGCACGTGCCTTGGACACCTCGAGGCGCTGCGCGAGCGCCACAATCAATTGTTGCTTGGTCACCGGGCGACGATAGCCGCGACCAACCCCGTCCCGCAAGCACCGCTGGCGGGGACGCGTCCCCGCCCCGTACATTGGGCAGCCCACCGTTGGTCGGTCCTCCGCCCCGCATGTCGTAGCCGGAGACGCATCGATGTATCAGGGATCGCGCACCGGATGGCTCGAGGTGGTCTCGGGGGTCATGTTCAGCGGCAAGAGCGAAGAGCTCATCCGCCGGGTCCGCCGCGCCATCATTGCCCGCCGCACCGTGCAGGTCTTCAAGTCCCACCTCGACAGCCGGTACGCCGGCGTCTATAGCGTCAGTAGCCACGACGGCACCGAGCTCGAGGCGATCCCCGTCGATTCCTCGGACGAGATTCTGCGACAGGTGCGGCCTGCCACGGAGATCGTCGCGATCGACGAGGCGCAGTTTCTCGACCGCGATATCGTCGCGGCGACAGCACTCCTGGCACAGCGCGGGGTACGCGTCATCCTGGCGGGCACCGATACCGACTTCCGGGGGGAGCCGTTCGGTGCCATGGGCGACCTGATGGCCGTGGCCGAGCTGGTGGACAAGCTCCGCGCCATCTGCATGGTGTGCGGCGGCGAGGCGTGCCGGAACCAGCGACTGGTGGACGGTCGCCCGGCGCGCTGGGATTCCCCAACCATCATGGTGGGCGGCCGCGAGTCGTACGAGGCCCGTTGCCGGCATTGTCATCGGGTGCCGAGGGCGGACGAAGATCAGACGGCGTTGCTGTAGGACGTGAGGACGTGAGGACGTGAGGCGTGGAGATTGCTAGTTCAGTGGCCGGACGCCACCAAGACTGCGAAACAAGCCCCACACCAAGCGACCGGCGTGGTCGACCGCCGCGGTTAGTTCGGCGATGCCTTCAGGAGGCAGATACCCGAGCTCCTCGCACAGGCGGATCTGGTACCTGAGTTCGTTGAATGAGGCGAGCGCAATTCCGAGGAACCGTCGAAATTCCTGCTTGCCCGGCCGCATTGAACCCTCCACAATATTCGAGGCGATCGAGACTGCGGCTCGGCGCATTTGCGAAGTGAGCCCGAACCGTTCATCGGACGGCAACATCTTGGTAGTTTGATAGACGCAAAGCGCTAGCTGGTGCGAGGCCCGCCATGCCTCGAGCTTCTCAAAGCGAGGGGATAATGCGTTGGCTGACATGGGACCAATCTGGGGCCGGACGGGTGGAGGCGCAGCATCATTCGCACCCAGAGCGTGGTGTATTCACGTCCTCACGTCCTCACGTCCTCACGTCCTCACGCCCTCACGTCCTCACGCCTTGCTAAACGTCGCCCTTACCGGCAACGTCGCCGCTGGCAAGTCCACGGTCGCGAACCTGTTTCGGCGCTGGGGCGCGGTGGTCATCGACGCCGACCAGCTGGTGCGCGAGGTCCAGTCGCCAGGGCATCCGGTGCTCGGCGCCATCGTGCGCCGGTTCGGCCCCGGCGTGCTGCGCCCAGATGGCACCCTCGACCGCGGCCAGCTGCGTGCGGTGGTGCTGGCCTCGCCCGAGGCACTCGCGGAACTGAACGCGATGGTCCACCCAGCGGTCAGCCGACTCCGCACCGCGCGGGTGGCCGAAGCCCGCGAGGCCGGCGCACAGGTGGTCGTCACCGACATCCCGCTGCTGTTCGAGGCCGCCGACCCCGACTCGTTCGATGTGGTGGTGCTGGTCGATGCACCCGATGACCTGCGCCGCCAGCGGCTTTTCGAGCGGAGTGGCCTGCCGCGCCACGAATCCGATCGCCTCATGGCGACGCAATTGCCGGCCGCAGTCAAGCGCCCGCGTGCCGACTATGTGATCGATAACGACAGCGATATCGCTGCCCTCGAGGCCCGCACCGCCGAGATCTGGGCCTCGCTGGCGGCCCGCGCGGTTCCTTGACCCGCCCCTCAGCTTCCAGTATTCTTGCCCCCGATCGCCTCCCCCTGGAGCATTCATGTCGAACATCCCCGCCGACCTTCGTTACACGACCGACCATGAATACGTAAAGGTGCTCGGCAAGGGCCTGGTCCAGATCGGCGTCACCGATTACGCCCAGGGCGAACTCGGCGACATTGTATTCGTCAACCTGCCAAAGGTTGGAGACAGCTTCGATGAACATGGCGTCTTCGGCGTGGTCGAGGCGGTCAAGGCGGTGTCCGACTTGTTCTCGCCGCTCGCGGGCGAGGTGACCGAGGTAAACGGTGCGCTGGACGCCGACCCCGGCCTCATCAATCGTGACCCCTATGATACGGGCTGGATGGTCAGGCTCCGGATCAAGGATCCTGACAGTGTCACCGCCCTGCTCACGCCTGAGGCCTACAAGGCTCAGATCGGCGAGTAGGATCGCCTGGGTGATCCATCGTGTCGTGCGCTCCGGACATCCGTCCGGGGCGCACTTCATTTGACCTCGCACGTTTTTTCACGAGTTGGAGCAAGAGGATAGCATGACTGCCACCCATCGCCCCCCCGCTGGCGCCGCGCCCGAACCGGTGGACGCCGCGGACGAGATTCGCTCGCACCGGATGCCCTCCTTCGAGGTGATGCATCCGAATCACTTCGCCTACCGCCACATCGGGCCACGCAAGGACGATGTGGCCGAGATGGTGAAGCTCCTGGGCTACGGGTCGCTCGATGACCTGATCGACGCGGTCGTGCCGGAGGATATTCGCCTGCGTCGGCCGCTTGACCTGCCGCCGGGCCGCGGCGAGCGGGAGGTACTGCAGGCGCTGCGCGGCATGGCCGACCAGAACCGGATCTTCCGCACGCACATCGGGATGGGGTACTACGGTACCTTCGTGCCGCAGGTGATCCAGCGGAATATTCTCGAGAATCCCGGCTGGTACACCGCCTATACGCCGTACCAGGCCGAGATCGCGCAGGGGCGCCTGGAAGCACTGCTCAACTTCCAGACGATGGTCGCGGACCTGACCGGCTTGCCCATCGCGAATGCCTCGCTGCTGGATGAAGCGACGGCCGCCGCGGAGGCGATGGCGCTGACCCACGCGGTGGCGCCGCGGCACGACGCACCGGTGTATCTGGTCGACGCCGACTGCCATCCGCAGACCGTCGCGGTGGTGGTGACGCGCGCTGAGGCCCGCGGCGTGGCGGTAAAGGTGCAGTCGCCGGACCAGTTCGAGTTCGGGCCCGGGGTCATCGGCTGCCTCGTGCAATATCCGTCCACCGACGGCGCGCTGCGGGATTTCCGCGCAACTTGTTCCGCGGCGCACAGCGCGAAGGCGGTGGTGACCGCCGCCACCGACTTGCTCGCGCTGACGCTGCTCGTGCCGCCCGGCGAGTGGGGTGCCGACATCGCCGTCGGCAACAGCCAGCGCTTCGGCGTGCCGATCGGGTACGGCGGCCCGCACGCGGCGTTCTTCGCCACGAAGGACGAGTACAAGCGGCATTTGCCTGGCCGTATCATCGGCGTGTCGAAGGACCGCGATGGGCACCCTGCGCTCCGCATGGCGCTGCAGACGCGGGAGCAGCACATCCGCCGCGAAAAGGCAACGAGCAATGTCTGCACGGCGCAGGTGCTGCTGGCGGTCATGGCCAGTATGTATGCCGTGTACCACGGGCCGGACGGCCTCCGCCGCATCGCCGAACGGACGCATAACCGGGCCGTGATCCTCGCCAATGCCCTGCGCCGCCTGCGCTACCGGATCGTGCACGAGCATTTCTTCGACACGCTCTGTGTCGAACTGGAGCGCTGGGCGGTGCCGCGCATCGTGGATGCGGCACGATCGCGCCAGATCAACCTCCGGGTCATTTCACCGACCCGACTGGGCGTGGCCCTCGACGAGACCACGAGCCTCGGCGACGTGGCCGACCTGATCGCGATCTTCTCGCTCAATGAGGCGCTGCCGTTCATGCTCGAGGATATCGGCGCTCCCGCGGAGCGCGCGATTCCCGCACCGCTGGCACGCACGAGTGCCTACCTCGCCCATCCCGTGTTCCACCAGCACCATTCAGAAACGGAGATGCTGCGGTACATCAAGCGACTCGAGGCGCGCGACCTCTCGCTGTGCCATGCGATGATCCCGCTCGGCAGCTGCACCATGAAGCTCAACGCCACCACCGAGATGATGCCGGTCAGCTGGCGCGGCTTCAACCGGATCCACCCCTTTGCCCCGCGCGACCAGGCCCAGGGCTACCAGGAGCTGTTCCGCCAGCTCGAGTACCAGCTCGACGAGATCACCGGCTTCGCGCGGGTGTCACTGCAGCCCAATGCCGGCTCGCAGGGCGAGTACGCCGGCCTCATGGTGATCCGCGCCTACCATCACAGCCGCGGCGCCACCAACCGCACAATCTGCCTCATCCCCATGTCGGCGCATGGCACCAACCCGGCCAGTGCCGCGATGGTGGGCATGACCGTGGTGCCGGTGAAGAGCGATGTCGCCGGCAACATCGACATCGATGATCTCCGCGCCAAGGCGGCACAGCACGCCGACCACCTCGCGGCCCTGATGGTCACGTATCCGTCGACCCACGGCGTCTTCGAGTCGGGCATCCGCGAAATCTGCCGGATCGTGCACCAGCACGGCGGCCAGGTCTACATGGACGGGGCCAACATGAACGCGCAGGTGGGCCTCTGTCGCCCAGGCGACATCGGTGCGGATGTGTGCCACCTCAACCTGCACAAGACGTTCGCCATTCCGCACGGCGGCGGCGGGCCGGGCATGGGCCCGATCGGCGTGGCGGCTCACCTGGGCGCCTTCCTGCCGGATCACCCGGTGGTCGCCCTTGGTCACGACGCCAGCTGCGGCACGATCTCGGCGGCCCCATGGGGCAGCGCCGGTATCCTGCCCATCTCCTGGGCGTACATCAACCTGCTCGGGTACGATGGCCTGGCGGAATCGACCAAGGTCGCGATCCTCAACGCGAACTACATCGCCGCGCGGCTGGCACCGCACTATCCGGTGCTGTATTCCGGGCAGTATGGACTGGTGGCGCACGAGTGCATCATCGATACGCGCGGGTTCAAGCAGTCGGCGGGCATTGAGGTCGAGGATATCGCCAAGCGGCTGATCGACTACGGGTTCCATCCGCCAACCGTCTCGTTCCCCGTTGCCGGCACGCTGATGATCGAGCCGACGGAGAGTGAATCGCTCGAGGAGCTCGATCGCTTCTGCGACGCGATGATCGCCATCCGCCAGGAGATCCGCGAGATCGAGGAGGGCGCGGCGCAGCGGGACAACAACCTGCTCACCAATGCCCCGCACACCCTGCAGCAGGTGATCGGCGACCTCTGGAACCGGCCGTATCCGCGCGAACGGGCCGGGTTCCCGTCGGCCGCCGTGCGCGAATCGAAGGTGTGGCCCACGGTGGGCCGGATCGACGGGGCGTATGGGGACAGGAACTTGATCTGTACATGCGTTGGGATGGATGAGCTCGAAGACGTGAAGACGTGAGGACGTGAGGACGTGAAGAACTCCCCTCACGTCCTCACGTCCTCACGTCCTCACGCTTGGTTCTTGTGGCTCGACCGCACTCCCCGTCCCGGCTGGCAGCACATGGCGCTGGACATGTGCCTGCATGCGCGCGCGGCCCGGGTGGGAACCGGCTACCTCCGGTTCTACCGCTGGGCGCCCCAGTGCCTCTCCTTCGGGCGACACGAGCCGGCGGCACGGCGCTACGATCGCGCGCGGATCGAGCGGCTCGGGCTCGACACCGTGCGCCGGCCCACCGGCGGCCGTGCCGTGTGGCATGCCGCGGAGCTCACCTACGCCGTCGCGGCACCCGAGACGACCATGGGTTCGCTGCGCGACACCTACCATCACATTCATGCCACCATCGCCGCCGCGCTGCGGACCCTCGGGGCCGGGGTGCAGCTCGCCCCGGCGCGCCGTACCGCACCCCTCGATGCCGGCGCATGTTTTGCCGCGGCGGTCGGGGGTGAGGTGGTGCTGGACAGCAGCAAGGTCGTGGGCAGTGCCCAGATGCGATCGCACGGGGCCCTGCTGCAACATGGTTCCGTGCTCCTGAGCGACGACCAGTCACGCCTTGGCCACGTCACCACGGGCGGCGCGGCGCCGCCCGACGTGCGGACACTCTCCGACATTATCGGTCGCCCGGTGGACTGGGAGGAGGTGGCACTGGCCATCGGCGATGCCGCCCGGCCGTGGAGCGACCGGTGGGCCGCGTTCAATGACGAGGAGCACCTGCTCGCGGACGCCGAAATTCCCGCGGTGCGGTTTCGTGATCCCGCCTGGACCTGGCAGCGCTGAGCGCTGCCCTCGCCTGAGCTGTTGTCGTATTATTCCTCGTCCGCTCGGCACCCGAACCTCGCCCCGTCATCACATCCACCGTCACGTGTGAGGCTTCATGCTCCGTCACTGCGGGCGCCTCCTGCTCCTGATGACGGCCTGCGCCACGGCACCGGTCGCGGCGCAGGCGGGGCCCCGTCGCCTGGTCATCGCCATCGGCCAGTCGGTGACGAACATTGTGCCGACCCTCAATCGCACCACGGCGGTGGCACAGATCAGCGACCTCGTCTTCCTGCGCCTGGGTCGCTATGGCGGCACCTCCTTCGGTGATCATGCCGCGCTGCCGGAACTGGCGAAGAGCTGGACGCGACGCGACTCGCTCACGCTGGCCTTCGACCTGGATCCCCGTGCCCGCTGGCACGATGGTACGCCGGTCACCTCGCGCGATGTCGTGTTCAGCTTCGCGCGGGCCCGGGACCCGAAGGTCGTCGCGTCGCTTGCCGCGGTGCTCGTCGACGTCGTGGCCGTCGAGGCGGAGAGTGAGAGCCGCGTCGTCGTTCGCTTCGCCCGGGCGTATGGCGAGCAACTGTACGACGCGACGTTCTACGTGCAGATCCTCCCGGCGCACCTGGTGGCACCCATTCCGTCCGACAGCCTGGTCAGCAGCGCCTTTGCCCGCACCCCGGTCGGCAGCGGTCCCTACCGCTGGGACAAGCTGGAGCCCGCCGACTACCTGCAGCTTCGCTCCGTTCCCGGCTTCTTCCTGGGTACCCCCGCCATCGAGCAGCTGGTCTGGCGCTTTACCACGTCCCCGGAGTCGCGCCTCAACCTGCTGCTGAGCGGCGAGGCGGATGTGCAGGAGGACATCATTCCACCGGTGACCAACCTGGCGCGGCTGGCGGAGCGCCCAGCGCTCCGGCTGGCGCACTTTCCCTCGATGGCGGTGAACTACCTGCTGTTCAACGAGCGGTCGCCAGGCGACACCAGCCGTCCCCACCCGATCTTCTCGGACGCGGATGTACGGCGGGCCCTCGCCATCGGGCTCGATCGCGCGACGATATCGAAGGCCATTTTCGGGAAGTATGCGAGCCCCGCCTCGAGTCCGGCGGCACCGGCGGCCTGGTTTGGCGGCTTGGCGCCGACACCGGCCCCTTTTGATCCGAAGCAGGCCGCGCGCCTGCTCGCCGCTCGCGGGTGGAAGGACAGTGATGGCGACGGCGTGCTCGACAAGGGCGGCGTACCGCTCGCGTTCAGCCTGATCGTGCCCAGATCCGGCGTCGCCCGGATGCAGATGGCCCTGATCGTTCAGGAGCAGTGGCGCAAGCTCGGTGTGCACGCCGAGGTCGTGCCCCTCGATCTTGGCCAGTACCTTGCCCGCCGCCCGCCGGGAAATTTTGACATCGCCGCGGAGAGCTACAGCAGCGATCCGTCGCCCTGGAGCCTGCTCGATCGCTGGGGGTGCGGCGCCGAGGCGAACTACGGTCGCTACTGCAACCCCACCGCCGACTCCTTGCTGCGTGCAGCGCACCTCGCCCGGCGCGACCCGGCGCCGCCCATTCGCGCCTGGCTCCGGACGGTGGCACAGGATTTCCCCGCGGTGTTCCTCTTCTCGCCCGAAAAGGTTTTCGCGATGCCGGCCGGCTACGGCAACGTGACCTTTTCAGTAGAGTCGGCATGGCAGCGGGTGTGGACATGGACCCTGGACGGCGCGGGTCGTTGAGGTGAACTGGCTCGCGCGCCGGGCGCTGCAGGCGGCGGGCACCGCGCTCATCGCGCTGACGCTGCTTTTCTTTCTGGTGCGAAGCCTGCCCGGCGACCCGCTGGCCATCCTGAGCGAGGATCGCCCACTCACCAGCGAGCAGGTGCGCGATCTGCAGCGGCGCTACCAGCTCGACCAGCCCCTCGGCAGCCAGTTCGTCGCGTTCGTCGGCGGGGCGCTGCAAGGCGACTTCGGCACGTCGATCCAGTACGGCCGACCAGTCCGGCAACTCGTGCTCGAGCGGCTGCCCCGGACATTGCTGCTTGGCGCCGCCGTGCTCCTCATCAACTTCACGCTCGGGCTCTGGCTTGGTGTGCAGCAGGCATTACACCGCGGCCGTCCCATCGACCGGGTCCTCACCACACTCTCACTGGCCGGCTACGCGACCCCGTCGTTCTGGCTGGGCCTGATGCTGGTGCTGCTGTTTGCCGTGCGGCTGCATTGGCTGCCCGCGGCCGGATCCCTGGATCCCGGCCTCGAGAGCGCCGGTGTCGCTTCCGTGTTCGGGGACCGCTTGCGGCACCTCGTCCTCCCCGCGCTCACGCTGGCCGCCGTCAGCATTGCCTCCAGCATGCGCTACCAGCGCGCCGCGATGCTGGACGCCCTGCGGCAGCCGTACGTCATCGCGGCGCGCGCGCGTGGCCTCACGGACCGTCGCGTCGTCTGGGGCCACGCATGGCGGTCCGCGCTGCCATCGGTGCTCACCCTGTTCGGGCTCTGGCTGCCTATCCTGGTGGTGGGCGCCGTCTTCGTGGAACAGGTCTTCGCGTGGCAGGGGCTCGGCAGCCTCACCGCCGGGGCCGCCGCCGCGAGGGACTATCCCCTCCTGATGGGTACCGCCGTCCTGGCGACGGCCGCCGTGGTCACCGGCAGCTTCCTGAGCGATGTGCTGCACGCGCTGCTGGACCCCAGGGCCCGGGCGGAGTGACCGCGCCTGCCGTCGCCCTCGTGCAGGCGGTGTGGAAGCGTCCTGGTGGACGCGTCGGCACCATCGCGCTCGTGCTGCTCGCCCTGCTCGCCCTGGGCGGCCCCCTGCTGCTGCCGAGTCCAACGGCGCAGGGCGACCTGCTCCACGAGGCGCTGTTGCCACCGGGCGTCGGCCATCTGCTGGGCACTGACCAGTTGAGCCGCGACGTCCTGTCGCGCATCGTGAGTGGCCTCCGCTTGTCCCTCGTCATCGGTCTCGCCTCGGCGCTCCTGGCCGTGGTACTTGGCGCCGCGGTCGGGCTCGTCGCCGGCACCAGGGCGGGGCTGGTCGACGCCGTGCTGATGCGGACGGTGGATGCGCTGCTCGCCATTCCCCGCCTCTTCGTCCTGCTCCTCGTGCTCGCGGTCTGGGACCGGGTGCCGCTCCCGGCGCTGGTCCTCCTGCTCGCACTCACCGGATGGTACGGTACCAGCAGGCTGGTGCGAGCCGAGACCGTCCGGCTCCGGGGCGAGGACTTCGTGCGCGCCGCCGAGGCGCTCGGGGCCGGGCGGATGCGCATCGCGCTCCGGCACCTGCTGCCGAATGTGGCGGCACCGATCCTCGTGGCCGGCACCCTGGGGGTGGGAGACGTGATCCTGCTGGAGGCCGGCCTGACCTATCTGGGGCTCGGCATCCGCCCGCCGACGCCATCGCTGGGCGGGATGGTGCTCGACAGCCGATCGGTCTTCGTCACGGCGCCGTGGACCAGCATCTTCCCCGGCCTCGTCATCGTGCTGACCGTGCTGTCCGTCAACCTGGTCGGCGACGCGCTGCGCGAAGCCCTCGATCCCCGGAGCACATGACACCGCTGCTCGAAGTGCGCGACCTCCGCGTCAGCTTTCCCGCCAGTGGCGGCGGCACCATCCATCCGGTGGACGGCGTGAGCTTCACGCTCGAGCGGGGACGCACCCTCGCGCTGGTGGGCGAGTCCGGTTGCGGCAAGAGCCTGACCGGCCTGGCCCTGCTGCGCCTCGTGCCTTCACCAGGCCGGGTAGACACATCCAGCGCCATAAGGCTCGCAGGCAAGGACCTGATGTCGCTCGATGAGACGGCGATGCGCGCGGTGCGGGGCGGCCGCATCGGGATGGTGTTCCAGGATCCGATGACCAGCCTGAACCCGGTGCTGACAGCGGGCGACCAGATCGCCGAGGCGATACGCGCACATCGCGCCGTGGCCCGGCGCGACGCGCGGGCACGGGCCGAGGCGCTGCTGGGCGAGGTTGGCATCGCCGATCCGGCACGGCGGATCGACGAGTACCCCCACCAGTTGAGCGGCGGCATGCGCCAGCGCGTCATGATCGCGATCGCGCTCGCCGCGGAGCCCGAGATCATCATCGCCGATGAGCCAACCACGGCACTCGACGTCACGGTGCAGGCCCAGATCCTCGAGCTGCTCGACCGGCTGCGCCAGGAGCGCGGCATGGCGGTGCTGCTCATCACGCACGACCTCGGGGTGGTGGCCGGGCGGGCCGACGACATGTGCGTCATGTACGCCGGCCAGATCGTCGAGCGGGCCTCCACCCGCCAGGTGTTCGAGGCACCCGCGCATCCGTATACTCGCGGATTGTTCGGATCGGTACCGACGATCACCGGCCCCCGGGAGCGACTGACGCCGATTGCCGGCTCGGTGCCGCCGCCGAACGCGTGGCCCGGCGGCTGCCGCTTCGGCCCCCGCTGCCCCGCGCGTTTTGCGCGCTGCGACCAGATGCCGTCGCTTCGGCGCGGGGCACCGGGGCACGAGGCACGCTGCTGGCTCACCGGAGATGATGCATGACGGCGCCGGCCGCGGTGGCACCGTTGCTCGAGGTCCGCGACCTGGTGAAGCACTACGGCGCGCGGTCGATGCTCGGTCGCCGTTCGCCGCCTGTACGCGCCGTGGACGGCGTGTCGCTCACCCTCGGCCGGGGCGAGACGCTTGGCCTGGTGGGTGAGTCGGGATGCGGCAAGACCACCGTGGGACGGACCATCATCCGCCTGCAGGAACCAACCTCGGGCCAGGCGCTCCTCGACGGCACCGACATCTTCACGCTGGGTCCTGATGCGCTGCGCGCCTTCCGGCGGCGGGTACAGATGATTTTTCAGGATCCGTATGGCTCGCTCAACCCGCGCATGACCGTGGGTGACGCCATCGCGGAGGGCATGGACATTCACCACCTCGGTACCCGTCCGCAGCGCCGCGGCCGGGTGGCGACCTTGCTCGAGGAGGTCGGCCTCGATGCCGGCTATGCCGCCCGCTACCCGCACGAATTCTCGGGCGGCCAGCGGCAGCGGATCGGCATCGCGCGCGCCCTCGCGGTGGAACCGGACCTGATCATCTGCGACGAACCGGTGTCGTCGCTCGACGTCTCGGTACAGGCCCAGGTGCTCAACCTCCTCTCCGATCTTCAGCAGGCGCGACGCCTGTCATACCTGTTCATTGCGCATGACCTGGCCGTGGTGCGCCAAGTCGCGGATCGCATCGCGGTGATGTACCTCGGGCGCATCGTCGAGACCGGTGCCGCCCAGGATGTGCTCGGCGCACCCCGTCATCCCTACACCGTGGCGCTCCGCTCCGCGGTGCCCGAGGCCAGCATGGCGCCGGCGGTTGGGCGCATTGTACTGCACGGTGACCCGCCGAGTCCCGCCGCCCCGCCGCCGGGATGCGCATTCCACACCCGCTGCTTCCACCCGAAGCGCGACGAACGCTGTCGCACCGAGCGTCCCGAGCTGCGGCCGCTTGCCCGTGTGCAGGTAGCATGTCACTACGCCGAGACACCCCCCTGAATGCGAGAGTCGGCATGCGACAATTGGTAAGCTCCGGCGCACCCTGGGAATCAGTCGTGGGCTACTCCCGCGCGGTGCGGACTGGCAACCTGGTGTTCGTGGCCGGCACGACGGCCACCGGCGCCGACGGTAAGGTGATTGGTGAGGGCGATGCCTATGCGCAGGCGCGGCAGGCACTCCTCACCATCGAGCTGGCACTCAAGGCGGTGGGCGCCGGGTTACGGGATGTGGTGCGGACCCGGATGTTCGTGACCGATATTTCGCGCTGGGAGGAAATCGGCCGCGCGCATGGCGAATTCTTCCGCGACATTCGCCCGGCCGCCACCATGGTCGAGGTGCGCCGGCTCATCGACCCGGCGCACCTGGTGGAAATCGAGGTCGACGCCATCATCGAGGCGGGCCAGTGACGATTCCCCTGTTCCAGGTCGATGCGTTCACCGACCGGCCCTTTCACGGCAACCCTGCTGCGGTGTGCCTGCTCGACGCCGCCCGCGACGAGGACTGGATGCAGTCCGTGGCGGCGGAGATGAACCTCGCCGAGACGGCATTTGTGTCGCCCCGCGAAGGCGACTATGACCTGCGGTGGTTCACCCCCACCTGCGAAGTGGATCTCTGCGGCCACGCCACGCTGGCCAGTGCCCACGCGCTCTGGGAGTCGAAGCGACTTCGAGCGGGCACCACGGCGCGCTTCCACACGAAGAGTGGTTGGCTCACGGCCAGCCAGCGCGAGGGCCTCATCGAACTCGACTTTCCCGCGACGCCGGCCGAGGCTGCGCCCGCCTTCGCGGCCCGCCTCGCGGCCGCGGTGCGTGCGCCGGTCGAGTGGGCCGGCCGTTCGCGCTTTGACCTGGTCGCCCGGCTCGCGCACGCCGACCTCGTGCGCGGCGCGTCACCTGACCTGGCGCTCGTCGGCGCCCTTCCCTGCCGCGGCGTGATCGTCACCGCGCCCGGGGACGACGGCGTACACGACTTCGTCTCCCGGTTTTTCGGGCCGCAATCGGGCGTCGACGAAGACCCCGTGACCGGCTCGGCGCACTGCGCCCTGGCACCGTACTGGGCCGGGGAACTCGGCCGCACCGCACTAGTGGGATACCAGGCATCGCCTCGCGGTGGCACCGTCCGAACGCACCTCGCCGGTGCCCGGGTACTGCTCAGCGGTCACGCCGTTACCGTGCTTCGCGGAGAGTTGCTCACATGACCACACCGCTCGACGCCTTCGGCGGACGGGAATTCTCATGAACGTCTACATCTCGGTCGACATGGAGGGCGTCGCTGGTGTGGCACACGAGGACCAGACCGACCCCATCAACCCCGCTCACGCCGTGGAGTACGCCCGCTTCCGCCGGCTCATGACCGACGAGGCCAACGCCGCGATCCAGGGCGCCGCCAGCGCCGGCGCAAGCCGGATCCTCGTCAGTGACTCGCACTGGCTGATGCGAAATCTCCTGGCGGAGGAACTGCACGAGGCCGCCGAACTCATTTCCAGCGGCCCCAGGCGGCTTTCGATGATGGAGGGCGTGGACGGCGGCTTCGATGCGGTGTTCTGCGTCGGCTATCACGCCATGGCCGGAACCCGTCACGCCACGATCGACCATACCTACACCGACCGGATCCACGGGGTGACGCTGAACGGCCGCCCGGTCGGCGAACTCGGGCTCAATGCCGCCGTCGCGGGCTGCTTCGGTGTGCCCGTGGCAATGGTATCGGGCGATCAGGCGCTGGCGGCGGAAGCGCGCGCCTTGCTGGGCAATGAGGTGGAGACGGTGGTGGTGAAGGAGGCACTGGGTCGGTTCTCCGCCCGCAGCGTGTCACCAGCCGAGTCGTGCCGGCGCATCCGGGCCGGGGCCACGCGCGCCCTGCAAAGAAAGCACGCGCCGTTCACCCTCGCGTCCCCGGCAACGCTCGAGGTCGAGTTCACGCTGACCCAGCACGCCGATAACGCGGAACTGGTTCCGGGCTCGGAGCGCCGCGATGGACGCACCGTGGCGTATGCACATGCCGACTATCGCGAGGTGTTTCGTGCCTTCCGCGCGATGTACAACCTCGCCTCCGTTTCCTGACCGGCGCCTACTGGGGAGGCACCCGGTACAGCGCCGGGTACGCCTTGCGCAGATATTCCAGCTTTGGCGCATCGTTGATGATGATGTACGGCTGGTCGGGATGCCGCTCCAGGTAGCCCTGGTGGTACGACTCTGCCGGGTAGAACACATCGAGCGGCACGACCTCCGTGACGATCGGCTGCGGAAACGCCTTCTTCTGGGCCAGCGCGGCGACGTACGCCTGCGCCGCTTTCTGCTGGGTCGCGTCCTGGTAGAAGATGGCCGACCGGTACTGGGTGCCGACGTCCGGTCCCTGCCGATTGCGCTCCGTCGGGTCGTGCGCCACCATGAAGAACACCTGCAGCAGTTCCTCCAGGCTCACCTGCGCCGGATCGAACACCACCTGCACTGCCTCCGCATGGCCTGTGCGCCCCGAGCTGACCTGCTCATACGTCGGTGAGCGCGTGCTCCCGCCGGCATAGCCGGATACCGCCGAGCTCACGCCCTTCACATGTTCGAACACCGCTTCGACGCCCCAGAAACACCCGCCCGCAAAGACGACCGCCTGCTCCTTCGGCGCGCCCGAACGGGTGGAGGACGCGAGGAGCAGCGGCAATGCCGCCGCGAGAGTGATAGTGCCCAGCCATCGCTTGATCATCGAGACTTTCCAGTGGTAGTCAGCATAGTAACGTCGCTCAGGCTCCATCGGATCCGGGCAGGGGGCTGTCCGAAACCCGCAGGGTGCCATGTCAATACTTGCGACGGAGCCACCTTAGTGTCTACCGTTGCGGACCTGATTTGTTCGCTGGCGCAGCGGCAACGGTTTTCAGCGTCCCGTTTCGGAGATCCGCATGAGTTCGGTCCGCTCGCTCCTTCGCTGTCTTGCGCCTGCCACCTCCATGATTGCCGTGATCCTCTCCGCGTGTGGGGGCGGCAGCGACGGCCCCGCGGCTCCCCAGGCGCCAATCGTCACTGGCATGGTCATCGTCGCCGGAAACTTCCAGGTGGCGAGGTACGGCACACCGCTCGTCACCGCGCCAAGCGTGAAGCTGACCAACACCGCCGGACCGGTGCCGGGCGCGCAGGTGGTGTTCGCCCCGGCCACCGGTTCGGGCTCGGTCACCGGCGCAACCGTCACCACCGACGCGAACGGTGTCGCGACGGTCGGCAGCTGGACCCTCGGCGCTGCCCCGGGCATCAACACCCTCAAGGTCACCTCCGGCCCCATCACTGTGAGCATCTCCGCGACCGCAACGCCAGGTCCTGCCGCCGTGATCACGATGGCGCAGGGCAATGACCAGTCTGGCGTCGAGCGCTCGCGGGTGCAGACGCCGCCGCAGGTGCTGGTCACCGATGGTACGTACCCCATTCGCGGGGCACAGGTCGACTTCGCGGTGGCGTCGGGCGGCGGATCGCTTGACGTGCCGAACCAGACCACCAATTTCGACGGTATCGCCACACTCGGGGGATGGAGGCTCGGCACGGCGGGCGCAAACTCCGTCACCGCCACGGTGCGTGGCACGGCGTTGACCACCACGTTCAATGCGACGGCTGCCGCGCTCCAGGTCTCCAGCTTCACCAAGCTGGACGGCGACAACCAGACCGGGTTCTACGGCAACGTGGCTTCCCGTCGCGCCACCGTCGAGGTCCGGAACCAGTTCAATGACCCCGCCGAGGGCGTGGTGGTCACCTTCGCCGTGGCGTCGGGCGGCGGCACCATCGTGAAGGCCGTTGACACCACTGCCGCCAACGGGCGGGCCGAGATTGGCACTTGGCGCCTGGGCAACGGCAGCTCGCAGTCGGTCACGGCGTCGGCGGCCGTCGCCGCACCGCCGGCACCGGTCACCTTCGCGGCCACCGCCACCGCGGTGCCGGCGTCGGCATTCAAGGTCGATGTACGGTACCCCGATGGCGAACCGAGCGCGGCCGTGAAGGAGGCATTTGACTCAGCCGCCGCCAAGTGGGGCCGGGTCGTGGTCGGCGACCTCGAGGATATCGTGCTGGCGGGGACGGATACCATCGGCCCGGTGGTCCTCGACGGAATCCCCTGTATTCCGGTGGTGAAGAACCAGACGCTCGATGACGTGGTCATCTTCGCGTACATCAGGCCGATCGACGGTGCGCGCAACATCCTTGGTTTCGCGACGCCGATCTATACCCGCGACAACGACACCACGACCGTGTCGGGCTGCATGGTGTTCGACGAGGCCGACATGGCGGAACTCGCGACCGAGGGGCTGCTTGAGGCCACGATTACCCACGAGATGGGTCACGTGCTGGGTATCGGAACGCTGTGGACGGAAAAGGGCAAGACGGTGGGTACCTGTGGCACCAGCAGCGCCTCCAACAAGCCCTACTTCACCGGTGGCTCCGCCCGGCAAGCATTTCGGGGCGCACTGGGTACCGGTGTGGCGTGGACTGACTCGATGGTGCCATTGGAGGGACAAGGGGCCTGCTTCAACGGAACGAGGGATGGACATCCGAGCGAGGAGATATTCAAGAATGAGCTGATGACGGGCTTCATCGACCGTATTTCCAACCCGCTCAGTGCCGTCACGGCGGCGATGCTCCGTGACCTTGGGTTGACGGTCAATGACCTCGCGGCCGATGCCTACACGGTGCCCTTCGGCCTCCCCGCGCTGCGCACCGGTGCCGGCGGCCGAGCGCTCAACGAAATGCAGGTCGATGAGCCGATCCGCGTGATCGACCGAAATGGCCGGACCAGAACCGTCATCGAGCGTTGATTCTGGGGTATTGCGGCGAGGCAATCGGGAGGCCCCGGTGCGTCAAGGTGAAGAGCGGGAGCTCGGCCGGGCAGCGGAATCGCGCGCGGATGTTGGTGGTACCGACGCCACGTGACACATAGAGCGGCGCGGCCGGTGTATCGTACCAGCCCTCCAGGAACCGGCCCGAACCGTATGGCCTGATCGCCGGGAGCAGCGGCAGCCTGATCTGCCCCCCATGGGTATGCCCACCGAGCACCAGCGCTGCGGGCGCGTCCGCAGGAATCAGGTCGGCGAAACCGGGGGCATGAAGCGCCCACACCATCGCGTCGGCACCATCCGCATGCTGGAGCGCCTTCACGACATCGGGCTGCCCTCCCAACCAGTCGTCGAGGCCCACGATGCCGAGCCGCCCGGAGCCGACCTTGAGTACTGCCGTCTCGTTGCAGAGGAACTGCACGCCCGCCGCTGCGTATGCGCGGCGGGCATCGCCCGGTTGGATACCGCCGGACCGTTCCCAGTTTCCCATGACGGCGTAGGTGCCCACCGTCCCGCGCGCGCGCCGCGCAAACTCGATGAGGACGTCCAGCGCCTGATACCGCTCGACAATGTCACCCGTCAGGATGACCACCTCGGGCCGCTCCGCCTCCAGCAGCGCCAAGGCGTGACGTACCGCCCCCTCGTTCGCCGGAAGGTGCACGTCGGACACATGCGCGATGCGCAGGCCCCGGAGCGCCGGTGCAAGACCGGGCACCTGCAGGTCGTGGCGCGTCAGTTCCACCGTGGTCGCCGCCGGCCCAAAGGCGTAGGCGGACAGGCCAAGGCCCACGGCACCGGCGCCCGCGGTCGCCGCGAGGAAGTGGCGTCGGGAGAGGAGCCCGTGACCGCCCGGCTCGTCAGTCAGTGCGTGCCCAGCGATTGGTCGATGAAGGGAGCGCGACGTTGGCTTCATGCTGGGCTGAATGATACGCACGTCAGGTATGACCCTTCAGCTGGCAGGCCGTATCGACTCCCCGTCGCAGTTGCTCGAGCAGCGGGCCGGTTGCTCGCCAGCGCTCGATGGTCCAGGTTCGCTGTGGCCCGGTTGCCACCGCACTCCATCGCTCGTCGAGCCGTCTCGCCGCGTCGCACCGGGTGCTGGTCGGAAGGCCCTCGAGCACGCCCAGCGCCGCTGGTACGGCGCCGGCGCCAAGACTCGCGAGATACGGCGCGTCGAATGGCCGGCCCCGCTCGGCACGCCACGCATTGACCCGCACGATCACCTGTTCCGGCCCCGCCACGTTCAGCAGCAGCAGCGTCGCGAGCGCTGCGCCAAGCGCGCCCGCGGAGAAACGGTCCCGGCGCGACCGCAGTACGCTCGCCGCGAACCATGCGAAGACGAACGCCAGCCACGCCATGAATACCGTGGTGAACAGCCGCTGCTCGGTGAGGCCGTACTCGCTGGTATAGATCGCCATCCGGAGCAGTGCCGATCCCAGAAGCCCTGTCAGGAGCATGAGCAGGCTGCGCGCCAGGAAGCGGAACCTTCGCCGGTCCCGCTCCGCCTGCTGGTCGGCAGCCCAGTCCGCCACGAGCAGCACCGGCAGCATGGCCGCCGACACCGTCACCAGCTCGAAGAAGCCGCGACGCGCATACTCCGAGAAGCTGAGGTCTGCCGTGCCGAGCACCACCGCGCGGCCGCCGAAGAGGTAGCGCGATTGGACCATGAGGAAGGCAAGAAAGAGGAGGGCGATAGGCGCCAGCGCCCCGACGATGAATGGCGAACTGGTCCGCCCGCCGGCAGGTGCCACCTCGGTGGGCGATGGCGCGCGCGTCAGGGCCCAGAGCAGGCCCGCACCGAACCAGGAGAAGAGCAGGACTGGCAGGACATGCTGAACGACCAGCTCAGGATTGAAGAGACGCCCGAGGAGTTGCTCGAACACCGGGTCGGCGCTGCCAAGCAGAAGGCTGAACAAGAGCAACACCGGTGAGATGGCCACGATGCCGAATCCGGCGGCCCACGTCGATCTCGGCGAACGAGTCGGCGCAGGTCCGCGAACAGCGCCGAGGAGCGGCCATGCACCAAGGAGCGTTCCGCGCCCGGCGTGCAGCAGGCGGCGGACGAGATCACCGGTGTCACTGTCCAGAACGCGCGCCAGCAGGCCAACGCGAACGGGGCGGGCAAAGCCGACGAGACCGGCGAGCGCCAGCAGGTTGACGGCAAACAGCGCCTCCGAATCCCGCCAGATCAGCGCGATCATCAGCAGGATGGCGGGGACGCCCAGCAGGACCCGGTCGGATTCGGGAACATGCAGGAGACCGCGGCGGCTCACGACCGCCAGCACGATGAATAGCAGCCCGAATCCGAGCGCCACGTCCAGGCGCCCCGGCACCGACTGCTGCAACATCCGCCAGCCGACGCCCAGCACGATGCCGCCTCCCAGGAGGAACGGCGCGACCCGGCCGCGCATCAGCTCGACACCGAGTCGGACGTCAGGGCAATACCACTGCGCCGCTGGACGAAAATGTTGTCGGGCCCGGGGATGGCATACGCCGGCCATCCCTGCCAGGTACCGACGAGGCGCAGCCCGGTGGCGGATGCCGGCACGGCGAAGTGGAGCGTGCGCTCGTAGGAGTCGCCCGGACCGAGCGGTGTATTGAGCGTCATCGAATCGGCGGGATATCGCGTGCCGTTCGCGTCGACCACCGACAGCGTCACGTAGCGCGGATCCTCCAGCGCCTCGCGCGCATCGCTGCGCGCACGCATGGTCACGTCGACCCCACCATTGCGGGCCACGTGCGTGGCCGTGAGGTGGAGGTGGCAGTCGAAGCCACAGAAGGCGAGCTCCTGTCCCGGCGTGAGGGCGCGCCGGCCGAGCAGCGGCGGACCGGCGAGGAGCAGTGCTCCGTAGACGCCCAGCAGCGCCAGTCCGATCATCCCCGATCGACGGGCCAACTCGGCATTGCCCCGCACGAGGCCGAAGGCCGCGACCAGCAGCGCGCCGGTGATGGAGGCAGCGAGCGTAAGGAATGCCGCGAGGCCCCCGAGTCGCAACAGCAGTCCCAGCGTGGTATCCGGATCGATTCGCAGCATGACGACCTCCTCAGCAAGTACTTCACGTCCTCACGTCCTCACGTCCTCACGTCCTCACGTCTTCACGTCTTCCTCGTCGCCCGGATCAGCGCCTCCATGTGGGAGAGATACCGCTCCAGCGCCTGGCGACCGCTGCCAGTGAGTTCGTAGTCCGTCCGCGGTGTGCGCCCCTCGAAGCGCTTGGTACAGCGCACATAACCCGCATCCTCGAGCTTTCGGGCATGCACGCTCAGGTTACCGTCGGTCGTCTCGAGCAGCTGCTTCAGTTCGTTGAAGCTCAGTGCCGGGTTCACCGCGAGCGCGCTCACGATGGCGAGACGCATGCGCTCATGAATGACGCGATCGAGGTCGAGCGCCTCGCTGGCGGCGCCTGGCACCGTTCCGAGCGATGCGGGGCGCGCGGCGGGAACGGCGTGGTCGATGCGGCGCGCGTGGGAATGCCTAGCCACCGTACCTCCGCGCGATCAGGAAACCGAATATCAGGTGCAGCCCGCCGAATCCGAGACCCATCCACAGGCTCCCCAGTGAAGGCGAGGTGAACAGCGCCACCGCACCCAGCGCCATGAAACAGGCGCCCATGATGGGAACGACCCGGATCGAGAAGACCCCGCCGGTCACCAGGCCGGTGCCGTACAGCAGGAGCCAGGTGCCGGCGAGCGCCCCGTAGACCTCGTGCCGCACGAGCACCAGGGTGAGCAGCATGCCGACACCGATCGGCGGCAGGTAGCCCAGGAAGAACCGCCGTGCCTTGCTGCTGAGCACGTCTCCTTCCTCCCGGCGGGCCTTCAGCACCATGGTCACGGCGCCGATGGCGCTCGCGATCGCGGCCACACCGAGCCAGGTCATCGTCCATGCGCGCGGTGTGGTGGCGCGCGCCGATGCCAGGCTGCCGGCCACGGCGGTGACACCCATCGCCATGCCCCCCCACCCCGGCACGGCGGTGAACGCCGACGCCCGCTCCATCGCACGGCGGATGAAGCTGAGGTTGTCCATGGCCCGGGAATGCAGGGCGGGCGGGTCCGAGCCGGGTTCTGTCAAAGTACTTTGTACTGTAAAGCTCCACTCGATCCGGCGCAAGTGCTGCAACCCCAACCGGAGAACCCACCGTGAGAAAGGTGGTCCTGGTCGACAAGTTCGCCGCCGTACGTGCATCCCTAGGAGAAGGCCACCTGGCACAACATCTTTCGGGCGCGGCAGCCTGCCTCGCCACTTTTCTCAGCCAGGAGCAACACCCATGGGCATGGTTCAGGAATTCAAGGAGTTCGCCCTCAAGGGCAGCGTGATGGACCTTGCCGTTGGCGTCATCATCGGCGGCGCGTTCGGCAAGATCGTCGATTCCGCGGTGAACGACCTGATCATGCCGCTGGTCGGCCGCCTGACCGGCGGGCTCGATTTCTCCAGCCTGTTCATTCCGCTTGCCGCGGTTCCACCTGACCTGCCCCACACGCTCGACGCAGTGCGGAAGGCTGGCGTCCCGGTGTTCGCCTACGGGAACTTCATCACGGTGGCCATCAATTTCGCCATCCTCGCGTTCATCATCTTCCAGATGGTCACGGCGATGAACCGGCTCAAGAAGTCGGCACCGCCCGCCCCCCCGGCGCCAGCCGAAGACGTGATCCTGCTTCGGGAAATCCGCGACGCGCTGAAGGTCAGGTAAGTCGATGACGCTCATCCTCATCGCGATCGGCCTGGCGGCAGGAGTGCTGGCCGGCCTCTTTGGCATCGGTGGCGGCATCCTCATCGTTCCGGCACTGGCACAGTTTGCGAAGATGCCCTTCAAGCAGGCCGTCGGCACCTCGCTCGGCGCACTACTGCTGCCGGTGGGACTGCTCGGCGCGATTACCTACTATCGCAGCGGCAACCTCGACCCTCGCGCCTCCCTGCTGGTGGCGCTCGGGATCGTATTCGGTGCCTTGGGGGGTGCCAGGCTGGCGGCACTCATTTCCTCCTCCACGCTTCAGCGGGCATTCGCCGTATTTCTCGTCCTGGTTGCGGTGAAGCTCTGGTTCAAGTCCTAGTACGGTGGTGCGGTACCGGCGCACGTGCGGCGCCTCAACGACAGGGGAGTTGACGCGTCAGCTCCCCCCCCCCGGCCTCTCGCCGCTGCCGGTCACAAAGCGTTCCTGACCATCGCGTTAGCACGCTGCGGCAGGGCGCCGGCTGTCGAAGACCTTGGCGCTGTCGCGAATCGCGACGCGACGGCATGGGCCCTGCTTCTGAAGGGCGTGCGCGGACCGGACTGCAGAGGTCTGCGCTTCCATTCCTCTGAAGCTGGAGAATGCCTGTGCGTACGCTTCGCCTTGCCCTGATCGCTGTCGCCCTCGCGAGCTGTGTCGGTACCGCGTGGGCCGATGATCCGGAGACCACAAGCCTCCGAATGACCGGTGTCAACGGCCGCGCCTCCGGCGGCGTCTATGTCGGTCCCTATCAAGCGGTGCTTGGCAGCGTGCCCGGCGCACCGGCCATCGACATCTTCTGTGTCGACTACCTGAATCACTCATACATCGGCCAGACGGCGACGGTCGCGATGACGAGCCTCGTCGACGGTGCAGACCTGAGCCATACGCGCATCGGCGGTAGTGGCTCACTCACGCTCCGTGGCACCGACTACTCGGCGCTCGACCGGTATCGCATGGCGGCGCTCCTCACCGACCAGTTCGCCCTCACCGCCGCGACCACGCCGCCCAACATGGTTTCCCAGGAGTGGGGCAACATTCACCGCGCCATCTGGAACATCACGGCCGGCCCGGGCAGCGGCGTGCCGGCAGCCGGTGCCGATGCCTGGCTCACGTGGGTGACCGACTGGTACAACAACAACGGGGCGACCCATGACTGGAACGGCTACATCGTGCTGTCCGACGTCACGATGCAGCCAGGGGGCCCCATGGTCGGCGGCATGCAGGAGTTCATTACCACGACCCCGGAACCCGCCGCCATGATGCTCATGGGCACCGGACTCCTGGTCCTGTTAGCTTTCGTGCGAACCCGAGGCAACGCATAACGAGGAGCGCCCTTTGACGTCCGCCCTGGGGCCCTACGGGGCCCCATTTCGCAAGATCAGTGGCGCGCTGTATCTCATCAGCGCGCTTCTCATTCTGCTCCCATTGATCGATTTCCTGACCAGTGTCGTGCCGTACCTGCCGTCGTCGACCAAGTGGCGTTTCGCGTCGAGCTCCCTCTTCGCCGGTTTCCTGCTGACGCCGCTCCTGGGCATTGCGCTTGCCATGGTGGTGGCGGGCCTGATGAACCACCGGTTCGTGCTGCGCTGGATCGGGATCCTGAGCCTCATTGCGGCGCTGGCGCTTCTCGCCGCCAGCGCGTTGCTCGCCCTCGACATCATCGAGCTGCGCGCGACCGCCGATGCCGAGGTGCAGATGGCCATCGTGCTCTCGGGCGCCCGCGCGGTGTTCAAGAACCTGGTCATAGCGGGTTCACTGGTGTACATCGGGCTGGCTTGCCGCGCCGCCACCGGCGGCATGGAGCCGCCTCGGAGTGCGGAGCCGATGGCGCCGATCGTGGGTTCCCCCCGGCGATAGGCGGAGCTCCCCTGGGTGTGAACGCCCCACGCATGGATCCCCGCCCCAGGGTTGCCTGGCCCCTCCTCCTGCCGATCGTCCTGGTGGCGCTCGGGATCCACGCATTGCCCCAGCCAGGCTTTGGTTTCCAGCGCGACGAGTTGCTCTACTTCGCGATGGGCGATCACCTCGACCTCTTCCGAATGCAGTTCCCGCCGCTCATAGCCGCGGCCGCCCGGCTCATGAAAGCACTCTTCGGTGATCAGGTTGCTGGCGCGCGCCTGCTGCCGGCCCTGCTCCACGCCACGCTCATCATCCTGGCCGCGGCGATGGCACGCGCCATGGGCGGCGCTGGGCCCGCCCAGTTGCTCGCGGGACTCGCGCTGCTGGTGGCCCCGGTGTTCGTGCGCGCCGGGACGTTGTTCCAGCCGGTGGTGTTCGAGTTGACCTGGTCCTCGCTTGCCCTCCTCGCGCTGCTCGAGCTGCTCGCTCGGCAGGCGGACGCCGTTCGAGCACGCGCCGGCTGGTGGTGCGTCCTGGGAATGGCGCTCGGCCTGGGTGCCATGACCAAGTTCAGCATCGCGTTCCTGGTACTCGGCATCAGTGTGGCCATGCTCCTGTCACCGCTGCGTCGTGACCTGCTCACGCGCTGGCCATGGATCGCCGCCCTCATCGTTGCCGTGCTGGCCCTGCCGAGCGTGAGTGGCCAGGTCACGTGGCACTGGCCATTCCTGGCCCAGATGGCGGCGCTGCGCGAAACACAACTCCAGCGCGTGACGCCGGGCGCTTTCCTCTCGGCACAGCTGCTGATGCTTGGGCCCGCCGCCGCCGTCATGCTTGTCGGTGCCTGGTCCCTGGTGTTCGGTACGCGCGCCCGCCCCTTCCGGCCGGCAGCTTTCGCCGGGGTCGCCGTCCTGGTTGTCCTGCTCATCCTGCACGGCAAGGACTACTACTTCGCCCCGGTGCACCCCCTGCTCCTGGCCGCCGGTTCGGTGGCGCTTGCGCGCATGAGTGAACGGACCGGCAGGGCCTGGCTCGTGCCCGCGGTGGCCGCAATGCTGCTGGTCGGCGGAGCGCTGCTGCTGCCTATGGGTGCCCCCATCCTTCCGCGCGAGGCGCTCGCGCGGTATGCAGCGCAGCTCGGCGTCTCAAGAGCCGTCGCCACGAACTACGGCACGGTCCTGTCGCTCCCGCAGGACTTCGCCGACATGATCGGGTGGGAAGAACTCACGATGGCAGTCGCCGCGGTGTACCGCTCGCTCCCCGACGCGGAGCGGGCGCACGCGGTGATCGTCGGCGGTAATTATGGACGCGCCGGTGCCCTGGCGATCTACGCGAAACGGTATGGGCTGCCCTATCCGGTCAGCCGCAGCGGGGATTTCTACAACTGGGGCCTGCCCGCGCAGCCCATCAGCACGCTGATCATCGTTGGCGGGACGATGGCCGACCTGCAACCGCTGTGCGGGAACGTCACGGAGGTGGCCCGAACCTCCAATCCCTGGGGTGTCGAGGAGGAGCAGGAGGTACCCATCCACGTGTGCCGAGACCTGAAGCAGGCGCCCGACGTGATCTGGCGCCGGCTTGGTCCCGACTGGGGCTAGCGACCCGAAAGGCGGCGGCGGGGTACTTTCACCAAGCCATGACCGTACTCCCTGGAGCCATCAGCGCATGAACGACCTCCTCGCGGCCCGCTCCCAGATGGGCATGTCGCTGGCATTCCACATCATCTTCGCGGTGGTGGGTATCGGCATGCCCCTGCTCATGGTGGTGGCCGAGCGCCGCTGGCTGGTGACCGGTGACCCGGTGTACCTCGAGCTGGCCAAGCGCTGGTCCAAGGGCACGGCGATCATGTTCGCCGTCGGCGCCGTGTCCGGCACGGTGCTCTCCTTCGAGCTGGGGCTGCTGTGGCCTCATTTCATGGAGTTCGCCGGCCCCATCTTCGGGATGCCGTTCTCGCTCGAGGGCCTCGCCTTCTTCGTGGAGGCGATCTTCCTCGGGATCTATCTCTATGGCTGGGACCGCCTGTCGAGCCGCGCGCACCTCTGGGCGGGCATCGTCGTCGCCCTGAGCGGCGCCCTGTCAGGCATCTTCGTGGTCATCGCCAACGCCTGGATGAACACCCCCACCGGCTTCACCATGGCGGGCGGCGTCCCGACGGACATCGATCCCATCGCCGCGATCCTGAACCCGGCGGCGCTGACCCAGACCATTCACATGACGCTGGCTGCCTACGCGGCGACCGGCTTCGGCGTGGCCGGTGTTCACGCGTTCCTGCTGCTGCGCAAGCCGATGAACACCTTTCATCGACGCGCCCTCATGGTGGCCCTGCTGGTGGGCGGGCCAGCCGCCCTGCTGCAGCCGATCTCGGGTGATCGCAGCGCCAAGATGCTGGCCCGGCACCAGCCGGCCAAGTTCGCGGCGATGGAGGGACACTTCCGCACCGAGTCCGCCGCGCCGCTCATCATCGGTGGCATCCCCGACGAAGCGACCGGCCAAACGAGATATGCCATCCGGGTACCCTATCTGCTCTCGGTACTGGCGTATGGTGATCCCCTGGCCGAAGTCACGGGACTCGATCGCGTGCCTCGCGACGAATGGCCCAACGTCATGCTGGTGCACCTGTCATTCGAACTGATGATCGCGCTGGGCACCTTCCTGATGGCGATCACGGCGTGGGCCGCATGGCTCGCCTGGCGGGGCCGGGAGCTCGCCGAGAACCGGGCGTTCCTCCGGGCCGTGGCGCTCGCCACCCCGATGGGGTTCCTCGCGGTCGAGGCGGGATGGATGGTGACCGAACTCGGGCGGCAGCCGTGGATCATCCATGGCGTGATGCGCACCGCCGACGCCGTGACGCCGATGCCCGGCCTGATCGTACCCTTCACCTTCTTCACGCTGCTGTACTGCCTGCTGTCGGTCGCTGTGGTGTGGCTCATGTACCGGCAGATCGCGAAGAGCCCGAGCGCCGAAGACTGGCAGCGGATCTACACCCCGGTACTGCGTGATGCCTGACATCACGCCCGCACTGCTCGTCGCCGGGGGCCTGTTCACCGCGCTGGCGGCCTATCTCGTGATGGCGGGCGCCGATTTCGGCGGCGGCGTGTGGGACCTTTTCGCCACCGGCCCGCGCCGGAAGCGCCAGCGCGCCCTCATCGCTGACGCGATCGGTCCGATCTGGGAAGCCAACCATGTGTGGCTGATCCTGGCGGTCGTGCTGCTCTTCGTCTGCTTTCCGTCGGCCTTCGCGCGGCTCTCGGTCACGCTGCACATCCCGCTCACGCTCATGCTCGTGGGTATCGTGCTGCGCGGCTCGGCATTCACGTTCCGCAGCTACGACAGCCAGCGTGATGACGTGCAGCGGCGCTGGGGCCTGCTGTTCTCCTGGGCCAGCCTGATCACCCCGCTGCTGCTTGGCGTGGTGGCGGGCACCGTCGCCGCCGGCGCCATCCCGGTGCGACCCTCGGGCACGTTCGTTGATGCCTTCGTCCGGCCCTGGCTGCAGCCGTTCCCGCTCGCGATCGGCGCGCTGACACTGGCCCTCTGTGCCTACCTCGCGGCGGTGTACCTCACCGTGGAAACTGACGACCCCGCCCTGCAGGACGACTTCCGGCTCCGCGCCTTTGGCGCCGGCGTCGGGGTCTTCGTCGCGGCGATGGTCGCCCTGTTGCTGGCCTGGCGGCACGTACCGCTGGTGTGGCACGGCCTCACCGCCAGTGGATGGGCGCTGGGCTACCAGGTGGTCGTGGGCGCGCTGGCGCTGCTCACCTTCACCGCCCTGTGGCAGCGACGGTTCCGGCTGGCGCGGGTCGCGGCACCGATCCAGGCGGTGCTCATCCTGTCGGGATGGGCGCTGTGCCAGTTCCCCTACCTGCTCCCACCCGACCTCACGATTGCCGCCGCCGCGGCGCCCAACGTCACGCTGCAGCTGGTCCTTGGCGCGCTGGCACTCGGGTTCGTGGTACTCGTTCCGTCGCTCATCTACCTCTTTCGCGTGTTCAAGGGCCGACCCCAGCGCGTCTGACGCCGAGCAGGCCATGAATCCGTAGGGGGGATATGCTTCAGGATCCCCCGCAACGACACACCATGGATGACCCGCTCGAACGCCTGCGCTCCGCCCTCGCCGGCCGTTATGCGGTCGAGTGGGAAGTGGGCCGGGGCGGCATGTCGCGGGTGTATGCGGCCAGGGACCTCCGCCATGGACGCCGGGTCGCGATCAAGGTGCTGCGCCCCGACCTCGCCTCCATCCTCGGTGCCGACCGGTTCCTGCTGGAAATAGAAATTGCCGCCCGCCTGCAGCATCACCACATCCTGCCGCTCTTCGATTCGGGGGAAGCGGACGGACTGCTCTTCTACGTCATGCCGTTCGTGACCGGCGAGACGCTGCGGGCGCGGCTGACCCGGACGGGCCGGCTCACGATCCCGGATGCCGCGCGCATTGCACGCGAGATCACCGACGCGCTCGGCTATGCCCATGGCGAGGGCGTCGTCCACCGGGACGTCAAGCCGGAGAACGTCATGCTCGGCGCGGGGCATGCCTATGTCATGGACTTCGGCATTGCCAAGGCGCTGAGCGAGGCGACCGACCACGGCGCCGGCACCGGTGCGGGCCTCACGCTCGGGACCCCGGCGTACATGGCGCCGGAACAGGCCGCCGCGGCACCCGATGTTGACCATCGCGCCGACATTTATGCCATCGGCATCGTGCTGTACGAGATGCTCGCCGGCCACCCGCCGTTCTCGGACTCGACCGCGCAGCGGATCTTCGCGCGGCAAATGACCGAGATCCCGTCTCCAGTGCGGCATGAGCGGCCGGACATGCCGGCTGCCATGGCGCAGGGCATAGCGCGCGCGCTCGAGAAGGATCCCGACCGGCGCTGGCAGACCGCCGCCGAGTTGCTCCCGGCTATCGAGTCAGGCCTGGCAGACGGACCGGCCGCGGTGGGCCTGTCCGGCCGCCGTCGCTGGTGGCTGGCTGCTTCGGGCATGGCGGCGGGTGCGGCAATCGTGGCCGCGCTCCTGCTCCGGCCCCGCGCGCCGCATGGCCAGCTGGAAGCAGGGCAGACCAAACAGCTCACCTTCGAGGCTGGCCTCGAGCTCGACCCCGCCCTGTCGCCCGATGGACAGATGCTGGCGTACATCGTCGGCGGCCCCGACGCAGGCGAACTCGTCGTGAAGCAGCGTGACGGTGATCGACCGATTCGGCCCGCGCCGACGCTGCCACGGCCGCAGCGATCACCCACGTGGTCTCCCGACGGCACCCGGATCGCGCTGCAGACCCCCACCGGCATTTTCGTGATCCCATCGCTTGGCGGTGCGCCGCGGCTCGTGCCCGGCAGCGACTCGGTCGGCCCGCTGTTCGGGCTGGACTGGTCGCCCGATGGCTCGCAGCTGGCCTATTCGAGCGGCGGCAAGCTCTACCTGGCCGATGTGGTGAAGGGCGGCCGGCGGCTGCTGCACGAGGGGCGCTGGGACATTCGCGGCGCGTCCGCGCCGGCGTGGTCGCCCGATGGCCAGTTCATCGCGTTCGTGGTGGAGAACGCCGACTTCGTGTTCGGCAGCGTGGGCAATTTCGCCAACTTCGCCCCGACGCGACTGGCCCTCGTGTCGCTCGCCGACAGCACCGAAACGACCCTGGTCGATGACGGCGCGATGAACCTGAGCCCACAGTGGATGCCGGATGGGCGGGGCCTCCTCTTCGTGTCGAACCGGGAGGGACAACGGGACATCTACCGCCTGCCGCTTACACGCGCGGGAGCGCCATTTGATTCGGCGGAGCGGGTGACGACCGGACTCGGAGCCCAGACCATCAGCCTTGATCGCGCCGGGACGCTCCTGGTGTACAGCCGGCTCGAGCTGCGCTCCAACGTCTACAGCACGCCGATCCCGCGCTCCCTCACGGTACTCGGCTCCTTGACCGCGGTCACGTCCGGCACGCAGGTGATCGAAGGATTCGATCTTTCGCCGGACGGCAAGTGGCTCGCCCTCGACTCTGATCGCGAGGGCAACCAGGACATCTACCGCCTGTCGCTGGAAACGGGAGAACTGGTACGCCTCACGTCGGACAGCCGGGATGATTTCCTCCCAACCTGGTCGCCGGACGGACAGTGGCTCTCATTCCACAGCATCCGGCAAGGCACGCGTGACGTGTTCATCATGCCATCGGCGGGCGGTACCACGCAGCAGCTCACCAACGACCCGGGCCAGGACCGCAGCCCGCGCTGGTCACCCGATGGCCGCGAGATCGTGTTTGAGTCGACGCGCGAGGACGAACGGCGGGAGATCTACGTCATGCAGCGCGATTCCCTTGCGCGCTGGGGATACATACGCCGGCTGACGCACAATGGCGGACGCTGGCCCGACTGGTCGCCCGATGGACGCCGCGTCGCCTATCTCAACTCGCGGGGCATCTGGAGCATACCGGCCAGCGGCAGCGGACCGCCACGGCTGGTCACCGCCACGCCGGCGCAGCACGTGCGCTGGTCGGACGATGGGCGGGCGATCTACTTCGTGTCCAACGCCAACGACTCGACGGCGGGTTTCTGGAGCATCCCGGCGCGCGGAGGGCCCGAGCGCCAGCTGGTCCGGTTTGCCCCCGACGGACCGAGAGTCCGCCGGGCGTTCTTCGAGGCACGCCAGGACCGGTTCTACTTCACCGTCATGGAACACCAGAGCGATATCTGGTCGCTCAGTCTCGGCGTACGCTGAGCCCTACTCGCCCATCGCGTCCTGGTAGTAGCGGTCGAACGCCGCGCTCAGGCTCTCTCGCCGGCTGTAGGGGCCCGGCCGATACGCCCGGCTTTGCACCCCCGCCTGTGCCATCTCGCAGATGTGCCAATCCTCGCGATTCACCGTGTCCCAGAAGCCGGCCCCGTCGTCGGGATCGAATGCGGGGTTGGAGAGAGTGTCGGGATGAAAGAGGAATTCGCAGGCAATGCGGGTGCGATCGGGCGCCACCGGCTGGAAGGTATGCACCATGACATAGTCGTGGTGCAGGCTCAGCAGCATGCCGGGAAAGATCGAGTAGTAGTACACTCGCTGACGGTCGTCGGCGGAGAGGTCTCCCACCGGGACGCCGCAGGCCCGGCCGCTCAGGGTCATGCTGCCACCCTCCCCGGTGATCGTCATGAAGCCGCCGAGGATCGGCCCCTCGATGAGGTCATTCTCGCCGCTCGTCGGCGGCGAGAGCTTGACCAGCGACGGATGCAGGGGCGAGCAGTGGTAGCACTCGGAGTAGTTCTGGAACAGCAGCTTCCAGTTGGCGCGGACATCGTACTCGAAGCGCCGGCCCACCTGGAGCGCCGACAGGTTCCACCGGGCCACCCGACCGATGAGCCCCGCGAACGCCTCGGCGAAGGGCTCGGGCTCCTCCGCCAGGTTGACGAACAGGAACCCTTCCCACGTCGCGATGTGCGCCTGCAGGAGCGGATAGTCCGCCTTGTCGAATCCCTCCAGTTCACGCTGGTCGGGCACCCCGATGAGTCGACCGTCGAGGGCATAGGTCCAGGCGTGGTAGGGACACTGGATGGTTTCGGACATCTCGCCGCAGGGCGCTTCGCACAGGCGCGTGCCGCGATGCCGACAGACGTTGTACAGCGCGCGCACGATGCCGGTGCGATCACGAACGATGATCAGGCTCTCGGCGCCGATCTCCACGAGCACGTACCGGCCCGGCGTCGCCACCTGGTCCTCCCGCCCGATGCAGAGCCACCGGTTCGCAAAGAGGCGCTCCTGCTCTTCACGGAACACCGCCGTGCTGACGTAATCGCGCTGGGGCAGCGTACGCGCGCCATGCGTGGGCAGCGCTGTGGTCTTGAGGAAGGTGGTCACGGTAGTCCTCCAAGGCGTATACTATGTCCTGACGAATGTACGCCATGGCCTTTCCCCCGAGAAGCTTGCCGCGATGCCCCTCCCGACGATCCGTACCGAACGCCTGACCCTGACCGTCTTCACCCCGGATGCGATTGACGCCCTGCTGGCCGGCAACGCGCTGCGCCTCAACGCGATTACCGCCAGCGCGTTTCCCTTGCCGCTGGCACCGCCTCCCCTCATGGAAGACATGCTGCCCGACCTGCGGGACCGGCTCCGCAAGGATCCGTCGCAGATCGGCTGGTGGAGCTGGGTGGTCACCCGGCGCGACACCGGCCAGGCGATCGGCTCCGTTGGGCTCGGCGGTCCACCCAACGCGGAGGGGACGGTCATCATTGGCTACGCGACCTACCCCGGCTTCGAGGGAAAGGGCTACGCCAGCGAGGCGGCCCAGGGGCTGCTGGAGTGGGCGCTCCAGCAGCCGGGCGTGGTGCGGGTGGCCGCCACCATCCCCCCGTGGAACGAGAAGTCGATCCGGATCGCGGAGCGGATCGGTATGCACCGCATCGGCACGACCTGGGACGAAGAGGTGGGCGACGTCTACCTGTTTGCGGTCGAGCGACCACTATAACCATCAAAATTGTTATTGACAGTTACTAAATAACCAGTACATGATTAACCTTCTACTAATACTTTGAGGGTTATCATGTCAGAGATCCTCTGCATCGACTTCGTCAACACCGTCATCTGGGACGGGCCGGACATGATCCGCGGCGAACAGATCCGCGGATACGGCAATCTCCTCGATTGGGCGGGCGACCGGGGGGCGCTGGCTGAAGCTGAGGTGGAGGAGTTGAGGGAGGTGGCCGCCGCGGACGCCGATGCACGGCGTCGGGCCCTGGGCCGGGCGTGGGCCTTTCGTCGGGCCCTGCATGATTGCCTGAGGGCCGTGGCGCGACACGAGCCGCCGCCGGAGGCCGGCGTGGCACTCGTCAACGCGTCGATCGCCGAGGCGCCTGCCGCGTTCGTGCTTGCGCCAAGGGCCGACGGTATCGCGCTCACGATACCCGCCGGCCCTCACCCTGACCTGCTGCGCCCCATCCTGCGCTCCGCGCTGCACCTGTTCGCCTCGCCCGACCTCGCGCGCCTGCGTGAGTGTGATGCCGAACGCTGCGGCCGGCTCTATCTCGACTTCACCAGGAACCAGTCCCGCCGATGGTGCGACATGGGCACCTGCGGCAACCGCGCCAAGGCGCGGCGGCACCACGCGAAGCGGCGCGCGACGGCGGGCTAGCCGCGGCCGTGGATGAGGCGCTTCAGCGTCGGCATCAGCGTGAAGAGGAGCACGCAGGCCGTGAACGACGTGACCACGAAGATCAGGAAGAAGTCGGCCTGCCCTCCCAGCAGCGTGAACACCTCGCCACGCGCCACCTTCTGGACCGTGCCGGCGAGGTAGCCGCCCGCCAGGTTCGCCGTGAAGTTGGAGAGGAACCAGACCCCCATCATCATGGACGCGATCTTGATCGGGGCCACCTTGGTCACGAATGACAATCCCACCGGCGACACGAGCAGTTCACCGCAGGTGTGCAGGAAGTAGAGCGAGATGAGGAAGCCCGGGCTCGCCAGCCCGCCCAGGTCGGACACGCGCGCACCGAGCACGATGACCAGGAAGCCGAGCCCGAGGAAGCACAATCCCCAGGCCATCTTCACGGGCGTGCTGGGCTGCCGCGATCCCATCTTCTTCCACAGCAGGGCGAACAGCGGCGCCAGCGTGACGATGAAGAAGGCGTTGACCGACTGGAACCAGGCGGCGGGTATCTCGCCGTTGGGCAGCACACCGCCGAGCCAGCCGCCGACGGCACGCTGGGTCTTCTGCTGGGCGAAGACGTTGAGGGACGAGCCCGCCTGCTCGAACGCGAGCCAGAAGAAGGCCACGAAGAACACCACGATGAAGATGGCGAGGACGCGGTCCTTCTCTTCCTTCGTCAGCGGCTCGGCTGACGCCTTGCCACCGTCCGCCATGCGCATCTGGCCCATCGGTATCATGCCAGTGTCGCCGAGGTACCGCTGGCGCAGCAGCATGAAGCAGATCACGCCGAGCGTCATGCCGACACCGGCGGCGCCGAACCCCCAGGACCAGCCGTACTTCGGGTTGGCCGCCAGCCAGCCGCAGACCAGCGGACCCAGGAACGCGCCGCTGTTGATGCCGATGTAAAAGATCGTGAACCCGGCATCGCGCCGCGGATCGTGGTCCCGGTAGAGCTGCCCCACCAGCGTGGACACGTTCGCCTTGAAGAAGCCGGTGCCGACGATGATGAGGAGCAAGCCGAGGAAGAAGGTGACCCGCGTGTCGGCCGCCATGGTGAAGTGGCCGAGGGCGATCACGATGCCGCCGATGACAAGCGACCTCGCGGTGCCGAGGTAGCGGTCGGCGAGCCACCCGCCGATGATCGGCGTCAGGTAGACGAGGCCGGTGTACCACCCGTAGAGCTGGCTCGCCTTTTCCTGCGTCCACCCGAAGCCCCCCGTCGTCGTATCGATGAGGAAGAGGATCAGCAGGGCCCGCATGCCGTAGTAGGAGAACCGCTCCCACATCTCGGTGAAGAACAGCAGCGCGAGCCCGCGCGGCTGCGTCGTGGGAAATGCGTCAGGCACGGTTGCGGCAGTCACGGGAGCCTTGGGTAAGCGGTGGCCAGGGCAGGCTACGGATGCTTCGACAGGATGTCGGCCAGCACCACCTGATCGATCAAGCCGTCCATGCGCACACGGACGTCGTAGTTCTCCCAGTACATGAAATTGCGGAGCGCATCGAGAAAGGTCCGGTTCGCCGCGCCCTGTGGCTTCGCCAGCCATTTCTCCGGCTGATTCACGGGCTCGCGGAGCAGGATGGGCTCGAGTTGGGCCACGATGGCGGGCGTGATCACCACCAGGTCGGACGGCTGGCTGGAAAAGAAGAAGAGCACGTGCAGCGCGAGGAGTCGCTCGAGTTCGGCGATCGGATCAGCAGCGTCATAGACCCGGATATCGATGAAGCGATCGTTGGCGCCCAGGTAGCCGGCGTTCTTCCGCACCACCAGGAGCGCGGCCGACTGCATGCTCCGCTTGTCCCCGCCGCCAGCCTGGCCTGCCTTGAGCGCGGCCATGAGCCGCGTGCTGAGGTCGCCGGTCGTGCGCTCGAATGTCTCGGCCAGGTTTCGTACGGTCTGGTCGGACACCATGATGTTGGCCTGCGCCGCATAGCCGTGACCAACGATGACCACACCCTTCCCGCCCAGCGTGCCGCCGGGCGACCCGGGCTTCCCCACCCGACCGCCAGCCCAATCGAAGGTCCTCGTTCCGGTAAAGCTTGCGGCGCCACCCCGTGCGTCGACCATGCCCACTTGCCGGTCCTGCAGCATGGTGTCCGAGCGCATCACGATGCGCATCGCCTCCTCCGCGCTCGCACCCGTGGCAATGAGTTCCAGGCCACGCTCGCCAAAGGCGGTGTTGCTCAGGCTCTGCGTCGCCACGGCGCCGACGCCGGCCCTGGCCCACGGCACGATGCCCCCGACGTTGGGAAACTTCGACTCGACCGCGATCCCAAGATCTCCGGTCACCGAATCCCAGGCGACGATGCTGTAGGTGTGGGCGAGCTTGGCAAAGTGCGGGGGAGCAGTGACTGGCTGTTGCGCCGCGAGCAGCGCCGGAAGGAACAGCGTGACCAGGGAACAGGAAACGGGGAGCGGCCTCATTCCTTCCCCATCTTCTTCTTGAGGAAGGCCAGCTGCTCGTCGACGGCGGCCTTGCGACGCGCCTGGTCCATCTCGGCTTCGAGGAGCGCGTCGGCCACATCCGTCTCCGGCCGGGCACCGCCTGCGCGCTCGAGGTCACGCCACGCATCGCGGACACTGTCTCCCGCGGCATCGCCTGGCGCCGCTCGGAGCGCTTCGGTCATTTCCGTCACCTCGCGCTCGGCCAGCATGAGTTCCTCCCGCTGCACGGTGATCCTCCGCTCAACCACGGCGAGCCGCTCGCGGTGCCGGGTGGCGAATTTCTCGGCCACCGCCACCGTCTCCAGGTCGCCGATGTCACCGGCCAGCTTGCCGCGGCGCTCGGCGTCGTCGGCCTGGCGTCGCTCCATCTCCAGCTGGCGCTCACTCGCGGTCAGGGCATCGCGCATGGCGACCACCGCGACCTTGGCCTCGACGATGGCCGACCGGAGCGCACCCGCCTGGGCCCGCCGGTCGGCGGGTGGCGTGGCATCGGCAAAAAAGCGCTCCATACGTGCCTTGAGGCCCTCGAACATGGTGGCTCCTGTTGCGCTGGAGTGCGCAGGACGCGGAACACTAGGCCCCGGGACTTGAGCGCGTCAAGCGACCACGTGCTGCCGTGGCCCGTCGGCCGTCGTATCTTGCAGGCGATGCGAATCCTGCGGCCGCAACCACGCTCCCGCTTCATCCTGCTTGTCTTCCTGACCGTCGCCCCTGCCGTGGCGGCAGCGCAGCGGGACCGGACGGTGGTCGGCGGCCAGGTGGGCTATGCCCGCAGCTGGATCTCCACCAACAACGACAGCCTGAATGCGCTGTCGGAGGATCGACAGGGAGCCTCGGTCGGCCTGTTCCTGCGCACGCGAGTGTTCAAGGCGGTCTCGCTGCAGCCCGAAATCGACCTGACGATCAAGGGCGGGACCTTCCCGCTGCCGGGCACGCCGCCCGGGTCCAGCACCACGCTCGAGTTCGGGTACCTGCAAGTGCCCCTTCTCGTGCGATTCGCGCCGAGCCTGAACGGCCGCGGTCGCGGCATCCGGCCAGTGGTGTTTGCCGGCGTAAGCGCCGGCTTTGACCTGGGTTGCAGTGTTACCACGTCGAATCCGGTGGACTCCCTGGCGGTCTCCGGGTGCGACGAGGCCTTCCGTTCCGCCGAGTGGGGCTGGCTCGTGGGCGGCGGGGTGCAATGGAATCTGCAGGGGGTAAGCCTGGGCCTGGAGGCGCGCTACATGAAGGCCTTCAACAGCTTCCTGGATTCGCCACTGGAGCCGAAGAACAACCTGTTCGCGATCCTGCTCGTCCTCACCATCTAGCGGCATGTTCCGGGAGAACCACGTCATGCGCCGGATCCTGTTGGCAACGCTCCTGGTTTCGTCCGCCTGCACCGGACGCGGCGACGGCCGCGGTAATCCCGCCTGCGGGATCGCCGCGCTGGCCGCACCCACCGCCGTGCTCGAGGCGTTCACGGTGCCGCAGCAGACACTCTCCGTGCCGCCCACGCGGCTCCCCGAACGGCTCGTGGTGCGTCTCGCGGCTGGCCCGGCGTTGCCGGCGCTGGTGGGTCGCTCCGACTCGGGGCTGGTGGTCGGTGTGGAGGGCGCGTTTCCACCGCAGTCGGCCCCCGCGTTTGGCGTCCTGGTCGTCCAGCGCGGCGGTGCATCCCAGGGGGTGGTGCTGTTCGAGGGCACGCCCATCGAGGCCGCTCCGCGACTGGGACTCGTGTCGGTGGGCGGCAAGACGGTGCCGTTGTTCGGGGTCGAGGTGGACATGGCGGGGATCCAGGATGCGAGCTGTCCCCTCTTTCCCGACTCGATCGCGCGGTGAGCGTGCGTATCGCCGTGAGCGGCATTCGTCGTCACTGGGCGGGCGCCGAGCGGCAGGGAGTCAACTCCGCCTACGTGCTCTCCGTCCTGGAGACGGGTGCCATCCCGCTCATCCTGCCGCCGGCCATCGGCGCCGCGCGCGCCATGAGCGCGCTCGTCGGCACGGACGCGCTGCTGCTGACCGGCGGGGAGGACCTGGATCCGGCGTGGTATGGCGCGCCGCCGTCGCCGGCACTCGGCGAGCTGGATCGTGATCGCGACCTCTTCGAACTGGCACTCTTCGCGGCGGCGCGTCAGCGGGGCATGCCGGTGCTCGGCATCTGCCGTGGACTGCAGCTGATCAACGTTGCGCTCGGCGGGACCCTGTGGCAGCACCTCCCGGACGAGCAACCGTCATCCGTCCGGCACGATCGAACGGACGCACGCCACCGCCGTACCCATGCCATCTCCATCGAGGCCGACAGCCGGGCCGCTGCGGTGCTCGGATGCACGGCGATGGCGGTGAATTCATTCCATCACCAGGGCATACGCGACCTCGCGCCTCCGCTGCGCGCGAGTGCGTGGGCCGAGGATGGGCTGGTCGAAGCGGTGGAAGGCGCCAGTGGGGAGCCGTGGTTGCTGGCGGTGCAATGGCACCCGGAGGAGATGCTGGATGACGCGGCGGCGCCGGAGCGCGGCCTGTTCCGCGCGCTCGCCGAGGCCGCGGTACCGGCCTACTGAAGCAGGTTACCGCCGAATTGCCGCTCGATCCGGAGGGCGCTCACGCCGACCGGGAAGAAGACCCGGTCGCTGACCGCGTTGAGCGCGCTTCGCACCGCGGGGAATCGGCCGGCGGCGAGCCGCAGGATCGGCTCGAGGCCCGACGACTCCGCCAGCGCGTGATCGGAGGCAAGCTCATAGCCGCGGCTGCCCAGGGATTCGTAGTAGGTGACGTCGGGGCCGCCCTTCCGCAGCTGGCGCGCGGCGATGTAATCGGGAAAGAGCCCGGCCAGCCAGAGCGCATAGTTACCGAGGTGCACCAGCACCTTGAAGCGGCGCTCCCCGCCGGTGGCCTCGAGATCCTGCAGGATGTCCACGAGATAATGATGCCGCTGATCATCATGCCAGTCGATGCGCCAGGCGCGATCCCGATGGCCGAACGTCAGGAGCATCGCCGCCAGGTAGTCGGCGAGGTCTCGATCGTCGACGCCATTGCGCCGAAGCGTGTGGCGCACCATCACGTAGAAAAAGAGATGGTCGGACGGCACCAGCAGCGTGCGGACCGTCAGGAGCCGTTCGGGGAGATCGGGGTCATCGAGCAGGACGTCCGGCCCCTCGCGCTCCAGGCGCCGCTCGAGCGTGCGTCGGCGGACCGCCGACCCGCGACTGAGCAGCAGGAGCATGAGGTGAACGTCGCCGGAGCCGAGGCGACTCCTGGTGTCCGCTCGTATCATCGGTTCCCCCGTCGTGACAGGCGAAACTCGTGATTCGGGTGCTGCATGTGGCGTCCGGCCGCGAGTGGCGCGGCGGCGAACGGCAGGTCTGGTTCCTGACCGGGGCGCTGGCGCAGCAGCCGGTGGATCAGGCGCTGCTGACCTCGCGCGGTTCCGAACTCGCACGCCGCGCGACGTCGGCAGGGGTGCGGGTCATCGAGGTAGACTGGGACATGGGGCTCGATCCGCGGGCCCTCTACGGCATTATATGCGAAAGGCGGGCCAATCCGGCACTGGTGCATGCCCATGACGGACATGCGCTCCGACTCGCCCTGTGGAGCGGCGCCAACCCGGTGGTGGCGACGCGGCGGGTCGCGTTTCCGGTGCGCGCGGGCGGCACCTGGACGAAGGTGTCACGCGTGATCGCCATCTCGGGCGCGGTGGAGGCAGCACTCGTGCGCGGCGGTGTGGCGCCAAGTCGCATCGCGGTCATTCCCGACGGCATTCCCGTTCGCGAGGTCGCCGGAGCGAAACCGTCCCGGGTACGGGCTGCGCAGGGCTGGCCGGACGAGGCTCCGCTGGTGGCCTGTATCGCGGCGCTGACCCCGGAGAAGGGGCACCACACACTGATCGACGCCGCCGCCCTGCTCGCAGCCCGGATGCCGGAGGTGCGTTGGGCGCTTGCGGGCGAGGGCCCCGGGCGCGCCCGGCTCGAGCAACACGTGGCAACCGCGGGCCTCGCAGGCCGGGTCGCCTTCCTCGGTCACATCGACTTCGTCGACCCACTCATCGCGGAGGCGACGGTGGTGGTGTCGGCAGCCACCAGCGAAGGGCTCGGCTCGACCCTGCTCGACGCCATGGCCCTCGGGCGCCCCATCGTGGCCACGGCGGTGGGTGGCGTCCCCGAACTGCTCGCCTCGGGCAGCGGCGTGCTGGTGCCGAACGGGGACGCGGCCGCCCTGGCACGCGAGATCGAACGGGTGCTCCGCAACCCCGCGGTGGCCGCTGCCATGGCGGCGACCGGACGCCGTACCGTCGAGGCCTACGAAATCGGCGGGATGGCAGAGCGCACCATCGGGGTATATCGTTCGGCTCTCATCAACCCGGTTTCCGCATGATCTACGTCTGCATCCCGAGCCACAACGAGGCCCCGACCGTCGGGCTTCTGCTCTGGAAGATTCGACAGGTCTTCAGCGCGTTTGAACGTGAGTATCAACTCCTGGTAGGCGACGACGGATCCACCGACGCCACCGGCGAGATCCTGCAGCCCTACACCCGCGCCCTGCCGCTCACCGTCGTCCGCTCCGAGGAGCGGCGCGGGTATGCGCGCACGGTCGAAGGCCTGCTGCGCCTCGCGGTGGAGCGTTCCGACCGCCCGAAGCGTGACTGTGCCATCATGATGCACGCCGACTTCGCCCATGGGCCCCACTTCATTCCCGACATGGTGCGCCACATCGACGGCGGCGCGGATGTGGTGGTGGGCGAGGGTGGCGCAGTCGGCGAGCCCTCGCGCAGTCTTCGGCTCCTCCGGCGGTGGGCGCCGGTGCTGTTGCGGAGCCGGGTCGGGGTGCCCGGGGTGAGCGATATCGTGTCGGGCTTCGTGGCCTTCCGTCTCATCACGCTGCGTCACGCGCTGCGCAACGCCCCCGAACCATTGCTGCGGACCGATGGCTGGGCCGCCAACGCCGAGCTGATCGGCCTCGCGGCACGCCACGCGCGCCGCATCGAGACGGTGCCGACCGTCGAGCGGCACGACCTCCGGCACCGGCCCAGTCGGCTGCGTCCCTGGGACACCGCCAGGGCGCTGTGGCGCTCGCGTGGTTCGCTCCACTTCGCTCCCCCGATCGAGAGTCCGACCGGCCCCGCGGAGCGCGAGGTCGAACTGGTTTCCTGATGGGGCCGCCAGAGAGCCGCGTGGGCCCCGCCCAGCGCCTGGCGTGGGGCTCGCTCGCGCTGCTGCTACTGGCGTGCGGGCCCAAGCCCACCGGGCCCGCGCCAAGTCCGCGCCTCGCCAATCCCGATGCAGAGAACGATGTCTCCCTGGTCATCGAGGCGGTGGTGGTGGGCGACGCCCGCGGGCAATCCACCGACAGCCTCTTCGCCCCGTCTGCCACGGTCACGGCAAACGGCCTGACCAGGTTTACCAGTCCGAGGCTGGCTGGGGTGGAAACAGACGGGCTGTCGGCGGTCACGGCGAGCGAGGTGAACGTGCGCGAGGGCGTCGCCTGGGCGACGTTCGACTACCGCTGGTTCTCCGAGGATAAGCAGCAAGTGCGGCTGGGCCGCGGCCTCATGGTGCTGATCCCGAAGCGAGGTGGACGCGGCTGGGTCATCGCGGCACTGCAGACGGCGCAGTCGCGCTGACGCGCGGGAGACGGGAGACGGGAGACGGAGGTGTTTCGATTTCCGTCTTCCGTCTTCCGTCTTCCGATCAGGCCGGCTTCCCCGTGATCGTTTCCTTCACCTTCGACGCCGTCTCCGGCGCGAAGAGCTTCAGCACCAGGTAGAAGAGCCAGCCGAGGAAGGCGAGCCAGAGCAACTTCCCGACGAGCCCGATGGCCACACCGAGAAGCCCGAACAACAGCTTCGACGCAATGATGGCAACGATCGCAAAGATCGAGAAGCCAAAGAGTGACCGGACCATGCTATTTTCCTCCGTGGATGTTGCGTTGTTGACGTGCCTTACGTCCAACGTTTCAAATAGTTTCGTCTAATCATAAATGACTGCCATATTTGATGTTATCGTAGTTGGCGCTGGGGCCGTTGGGGCCGCATGCGCACGTGAGCTGGCCGTGACCGGGCGACGGGTGCTGGTCCTCGACCGGGGCACGCCCGACGGCGAGGCATGGCGCGCCGCCGCCGGCATGCTGGCGCCCCAGATCGAGGCCGTCCCGGAGGATCCGCTGTTCGACCTGGGACTGGCGGGTCGCGAGCGCTATGGCCTGCTCTCGGCGGAATTGCTGTCGTCCACCGGCATCGACATCGGCCTCTGGCAGAGCGGCATCGCCCACCTGGCGCTGAATGAGGCCTTTGCCGCCGAGCTGCGCATGTCGGTATCGTTGCAGCGGCAGCAGGGGCATCACTGCGACTGGCTCGATGCCGCCGAGGTGAAGGCCCAGTGGCCGTGGCTTGGCGCCAGTCACGGAGCGCTGTGGGCGCCGCGCGAAGGCGCCCTCGACCCGGTGCGCCTGGTCGAGGCGTTGCTCGCCGACGCCAAGGCACACGACGCCGAAGTGGTGCATGATCAGGTCCTCGGACTCGAGCAGGTGGGTGGGCAGGTGACGGGCGTGCGTGGCCGGGAGTTCTACCCGGCGCCCGAAGTAGTGATCGCTGCCGGGGCGTGGTCGGGTGCCATAGACGGGATGCCGCGTCCGCTGTCGGTGGAGCCGGTGCGGGGCCAGATGGCGGCGCTGCCGTGGCCGCTGGGCGTGCCGCCAGCGATCATCTACAATCGCGACTGCTACCTGGTGTATCGCGATGGCGAGGCGCTGATCGGATCGACCATGGAATACGCGGGGTTCGATCACTCCACCACGAAGGAGGGGATCGAGCGCATCCGCACCGCCGTGACGGCGCTGTATCCTCAGCTGGCTTCGCTCACCATTCGGCGCACGTGGGCCGGGCTCCGCCCGGTGTCGCCGGACGGACGGCCGATCGTGGGCCCGGAGCCACGACTCAAGGGGCTCTGGTATGCCACCGGGCACGGGCGCAACGGCATCCTGCTCGCAGGCATCACTGGCGTCATCATCCGCGAGCTGCTCGACGGCGAGGAGCCGCGCGAGGAAATGGACGCGTTGCGCGCCGACCGGTTCTGGCGCTGGTAACTAGAAGATCCAGCGCAGCCCGGCGATGACCCCGATCGGGGAGCCGGGCGTGAAGTTCAAGTCGGTGAGCACCGTACATCGCACGATGTCCGGGCATCTGGCGCGGCCGATACATCCAGTTCGTTTCGTTCCGGCGTACATGGGCGTTCGCACACGACTCCGCTCATCTACGGAACAGGACCTCCCATGCCACAACACCCGCTACATCACCGGCGATGGCTCGCCGGCATCGCCCTGCTCGCTGCCAGCGGTGCGGCCGGCCTCGTGATGGCCTCCGACCACCAGGACACCGCTGAAGTCGAACTGAACCCCAAGCAGGACCTCACCGACGTGTACGTCTTTCCGGGTTCCCAGCCCGGCCGCATCGTGCTCGTGATGAACACGAGGGCGTTCCTGACACCGGCCGAGACGCCGGGGGCGAGCTTCGACCAGAACCTGTTGTACCAGTTCAAGATCGACAACGACGGCGACGCCATCGAAGACCGGGTGGTGCAGGTGTCCTTTTCCGGCTCCGGCGCCGCCCAGACGGTCCAGGTTCGCGGCCCGGTCGATCCGCCGGTCCTCGGCGCGATGATGAACGAGGTGGCGACCGCGGCGTCTGGCGTCACCGGCGCGATCAACAGCACGCTCGGCAGCAGCGGTGGCATGCAGGTGTTTGCCGGCGCGCGGGATGATTCGTTCTTCATCGACCTCGAAGCTGCGTTCTGCATCCTGCCGGACCGCAAGCCCGTGGGCGGACCGCTCGCGACGCCGTGCGCGCTGCCGGCGAACCCGTCGGCACCGTTCTATTTCCGGCCCGCTGGCCAGGCAGTCAACTACGTGAACGGCTTCAACGTGCTCGCCATCGTGGTCGAGCTTCCCTCGAGCCTCATCGAGAATGGCCAGCCCGGCAAGCTCGGTATCTGGGGCACCATCAGCCGGTGACCATCACCTTGGAGCGAACTCACATCATGCGTTCACGACTCTTCCTCGCCCCGCGGCTCGCCCTCCTGGCGCTAGCCGGCGCGGCAACGCTGTCTGCCTGCAGCGACGACAACGGCACCGCGCCCACCGAGGGGCGGATGTTCAACCAGATCCAGCGACTCGGCAACCCGCTGGTGAGCGAGGTCCTGCTCGCCAAGCGCAGCCATCCGGTGCACGGCAGCATCGGCCCGAAGGATGACGCCGCGACCATCGGCCCGGAGATCGTCAGCTTCGTGACCGGCGTCGCCGGCCGGGACGTGGCGTACGCCAACGCCCTTGGCGGCGTGCTGCTGCCCGACATGCTGATCGTGCAGACCGAGAAGGATCCGGCCACCGCCGGATGGCTCACGTGGCTGCCCCTCGCCCCGTTCACCAGCGGCTGGGGTGGGCGCCGCCTGAGTGACGACGTCACCGACCTCGCGCTGCTCGCCGTGTTCGGCGATCCCTTCGGGCTCGACCCGGCCGGTGCGGCAGGCAAGCAGGCCCTCACCACCGACAACGTGGCGAATGATTCGCAGTTCCTGAACACGTTCCCGTACCTCGGAACGCCGAATTGAACCGGTCAGCTGCCGGTGTGCTGGTGATTGGCGCGTTGGCGCTCGGTGGATGGTTCACCGAGCGCCGCGCGGTCGTACGGGCGCGGGCCGAGGCCAGGGCGGAGGCATCGCACGAGGCGGCGGTCCGCGCGGCGGATATCACGTTTTTCGAGGCGCGAGCGGCCCGCGATCCCTACAGTGCCGGTGACCGCTCCCGTCTTGGCAGCCTGTTGCTGTCGCGAGCGCGCGCCACCGGTCGTTATGAGGATCTCGTGGCCGCCGAGCGCGTTGCTCGCGCGTCGGTAGCGCTCCGGCGTGGTCGCAACCGGGGCGGCGCGCTGGTGCTGACCAACGCGCTCATGGGGCAGCATCGCTTTCGCGAGGCGCTGGTGGAGGCGGCGCAACTGGAACAGGAGGATCCCGCCGACCTGACCATCACGAGCCTGTGCGGGGAGATCCTGCTCGAGCTGGGGAGGTATGAGGATGCCCGGCAGCGCTTTGCGCGCATCGGCATCACCACCAATCTTGCGGCCCAGATGCGCCTGGCGCGATGGCGGGAAGTGACGGGCGACGTGGAGGGCGCCCGCCACCTGCTGCTCGACGCGCGGTCGCGCGCGGTCGGGGCGTTCGGGCTCTCGCGCGAGCAGCGCGCGTGGTTCGAGCTGCGAGTCGCGGAGTTCGCGCTGCGCTACGGCCACCCAGCCGACGCGGACGAGGCCCTCGCGCGCGGCTTCACGATCGCGCCGGACGACTACCGGCTGCACGCGGTCGCGGCGAAGGCCGCCCTGTCCCGGCGCCAGTGGAATGACGCGGCGGAGCACGCGGGGCGCTCACTCGACGCGCATTTCGACCCGGCCGCCCTCGCCCTGCTGGCACAGGCGGAGCGCGGCCGTGGCGACCGCGCGGCGGCCCGCGAAGCGGTGGATGCGATGGTCTCGTCGGTCCAGGCGCAGCCAGGCGCCTGGCACCGGGCGTGGAGCCTGGCCCTCCTGGACGAGGGACGCGCCGCTGATGCCGTGCTGGCCCAGGCCCGGCAGGATCTCGGGCAGCGGCAGGACGTGTATGCATGGGATCTCTATGCCTGGGCCCTGCATCGCACCGGCGACAATGCCGGTGCCCGGGAGGCGATGCCGCACGCGCTGGCGACCGCGATCCGCGACCCCCTGCTGCTGTCGCACGCCAGGGTCATCCAGGCCACGCAGTGATGCTGCGCGGCTTGCTGGTCCTGCTGCTTTGGCGGCCCGCGCCTGCCCATCCGCTTCACTCCAGCTCCGCGTCACTCACGGACCTCGGCGGCGGGCGCGTGACGCTTTCTGTCCGCATCTTCAGCGACGACCTGATGGCGACGGCGCCCGGCGGCGACAGTGCCATCGCGACCTATGTCCGCCAGCGTGTCCGGATCGTGACCCGCGACGGACAGCCGATCGCGCTCGCCATCGTGAGCATCGCCCGCGACGGTGACCTCACGCAGGTGACGGCTCAGGGTACGGCCCCGGGAGGCCTGTCCGGTGCGAGCGTGCAGCACGCCGTGCTCTGGGAGCGGTACCGCGACCAGGTCAACCTGGTGCGCGCCACGCGGAGCGGGCACACGACGACGCTGGTGTTCTCGAACGGCGATCCGCCCAAGGCGCTCCGGTGACCAGCTTCGTAGCGCAGATGCCGTTCGCCAATGTGCGCCGTGACCGCGCGGTTGACCGGGGCAGCGCGCGGAGTAGACTCCACCCTGATGATCCGCACATGCCTGCCCCGTTTCCCAACCCGCCGCCAGCCTGGACGGGCTCGACCGGCGTGACCGACGCCGAGTTGCTCGCGCGCGCCGCGCGGGGGGATGGACCGGCCGTGGGGATGATCTACGATCGCTACGGTCAGGTCATGTATGCGGTGGCCTACCGGATCGTGCGCCAGCCGGGCGACGCCGAAGAGGTGGTGGCCGAGGCGTTCACGCAGGCCTGGCGCGAGGCGGGGCGCTTCGAGGCTGGACGCGGGAGTGTCGCCGCGTGGCTCACGGTCATGACCCGCAGCCGCGCGCTCGACTTCATGCGCGCCCGGGCGCGGCGCGAGCGGATCACCGATACGGCGCAGCGGCGTGACCCGGACGGCGCGCCCGGCATGGGTTCGCCCGGCGCGAGCACCGACGCGGGGGTGATCGCGCAGGAGCGCGAGCTCCATGTGGCGCAGGCACTGGCCGACCTGTCGCCGCCACAGCGCGCCGCGATCGAGCTCGCCTTCTTCGAGGGACTGTCGCACCGCGAAATCGCCGAGCGCCTCAACGAACCGCTCGGCACGGTAAAGACCCGCGTGCGACTCGGCATGCAGAAGTTGCGCGAATCACTCAAGCCGTACTTCTACGAGAGGCTTGCATGAGCGGCGCCGAATCGGGCACGCCCCGGGACCTCGCGGCCGCGTACGCCCTCGGTGCGCTCGACGCCACCGAGAGCCGCGCCTTCGAGGACGTGCTGGCTCACGACGCCGAGCTGGCGCGCGAGGTCGCGGAGTACCGCGAGGTGGCGGCGCTGCTGGCGCTGGCCGAGCCGGCGTCATCGCCGCCCACCGGCGGGTTGCGCGCGCGGGTGCTGGCCGGTGCACCCCCACGTCCAGCCGGCGCGACCCCGCTGCGTCAGCCCGGACCGCAGTGGATGCCGTGGGCACTGGCCGCATCACTGCTCCTCGCCGCCTGGCTGGGTGCCGGACGGGCGCGCCTTGGCCTCCGGATCGAACAGGCCTACGCACTGCTCGCGCAGCGCGACACCCTGCTCAAGAGCCGGGAGAGCACGCTCAACGCACTGCTGGCCCCTGGTGTCGAGTTGTTCCAGCTCACTGCGACGGGCGATCCGGCGCCAGGCGTACAGCTCTTCTGGGACCGCAAGCGCAACACCGCCATCATCCACTCGTTCGGGGTGAGGCCGCTGCCGCAGGATCGCGCGTACCAGCTCTGGTTCATCCAGGACGGCAAGCCGGTGCCATCGATCACGTTCCGCCCGGAGGACGGTGGCCACGCGCGGGTCGAGTCGATCCCGATGCCGGCGGGCGGAGGCGTGACGGCGGCCGCAGTGACCGAAGAGCCGCTCGGCGGGTCACCACAGCCTACGTCGCCGATCTACCTCTTGGCCAAGCTGTCGGGTGCATAGCCGCGGGCTCGCGCTCGCGCTGGCGCCGGCGCTGTGGTGGACTCCAAGCCTCCTGGCACAGGCGCCCGCGGACCTCGCCCGGGACCGCGCCGAATACGCGGCATGGCTGCGCACCGCCCCGACGTCGCCATTCGCTGCCATCGCGCTTCAGCGCATCGGGCCGGGCATCACCATCGGGCCCGCCGGGAGCGATATCCTGCTGCCAAGTGTCAGCCTGGTCCGGGTGGTGATGTCCGGCGGGCGGGTCATGCTCGACTCTGGCGGCGTGAGCCGGCCGCTTCCACGCAATCGCGTCGTTCCGCTGGGCAGCTACCGGCTGCTGGCGACCGGACCGACGGAGCGGGCAACGCTCCTGGTGTTTGGCGCGCCGCGTGATGTCCGCTTGCCGGAGTATTTCGCGTTCTCGGGCGCCGCGATCGACACGGTCACACTGATACCACCGACGCAGCGCCAGTCGGCCCTGCTCCTCGCACCCGATGGAACAGAAGCCGATGCGTACGACGCCGGGACGGTCACCGTCACGGCGTTCGGTGCGCCGGTGAGGCTCCGCGTGCGCCGATTCCCCGGCGCGAGCGACGACGAGGCGGAGCTCGAGATCTACTTCCGCGACGGCACCAGCGGCCACGGGTCTTATCCTGCTGGCCGGTTCGTGAGCCTTGAGCCGGTCGGCGGCGGGCGCTACCAACTCGACTTCAATCGCGCGCGCAATCCCTTCTGCGCGTACAGCTCGGTGTTCCCCTGCCCGGCCCCATGGCCCGGGAACACCATCGCCGAACCGGTTGACGCCGGGGAACGCTATCAGGGGCCCAAACCGTGATGCTGGCGTGGCTGATGACCGTGTCCGGCCTGATTGACCCGTCCCTGGTTGGCCCGTGGCGCGCAACACTCGACCTGGCTGGCGGCACCCTCAAGTTCCAGGTCGAGATCGAGGCGACCGGCACCGGGCTCTCCGCCCGGCTCTGCAACGGCGAGCAATGCGACGCGTTCTCGGCCGTACGCGTCGCGGCTGATTCGGCGTGGTTCGAGCTGGCCGACTATGCCGCCACCATCTCGGCCTCGGTGAGCGGTGACTCGCTGCTGGGCGTCTACCGGAACGTCGGCAACCGCGGGCCACGGGTGATCCCCTTCCGGGCCTCGCGCGGGCGCTGGCCGGTGTCGCCGGCACCGACGTGGCTTGCCGGCCGCTGGTACGCGCTGTTCCGCGGGACGGTCGGCGATACCCCGCGCGTCTTCGAGTTCCGCAATGGTCCCGCCGGCCTCGAGGGAACGATCATCGGGAACTCGGGAGACTACAGCCACTTCTCCGGCGAGGTGACGCGGGACAGCTTCGCGCTGTCGCGATTCGATGGATCGTTCGTGTACCTGCTGGCGGGACGGCTGGTGGGCGATACGCTGCGCGGGACGTTTCACGCCGGTTTGAAGGCACAAACCCCGTTCGAGGCGGTGCGCGCTCTGGGGCCGTCGCCACTCAAGCCACCCGCGGACGTGACCCGGGCCGACACGACGGCGCCGTTCCGCTTCGCGTTTCGCGACGTGGACGGCGCGTTGGTGCAGAGTGACGACCCGCAGTTCCGGGGCAAGGTGGTGGTCATCGACGCGTTCGGAACCTGGTGCCCAACCTGCCACGAGGCAGCGCCGATGCTGGTGGATCTCTACCGGTCCCGGCACGCGCAGGGGCTCGAGGTCGTGGGGCTTGCCTATGAAGTGTCCGGTGACACCGCCGTGGACGGCGCCCTGGTGCGCCGCTACCGCGACAAGTTCGGCATTCCCTTTCCATTGCTCCTCGCTGGAACGAACGACGTGGATGCGGCGGCGGCCACGTTGCCGCAGCTTCAGGGCTTCACGGCGTTCCCCACCACCATCTTCATCGGCCGGGACGGCCGGGTGCGCCGGGTGCACGCCGGGTTCTACGGGCCTGCCACCGGGCCGCAGCACGGCGCGCTGATCGCGGCGTTCGCCGACGAAGTCGACCGGCTACTTTCCGAGCCGGCGCCGCCGGACGCGCCGTAGCGGCAGAGCCAGGATCGTTCGCCGAGTACACCACCAAGCCCGGAGCCCTCATGGCGGGACTTTTGTCCAGGGAACGAACCATTGCCGGCCCGGGATTCAACCGGTGGCTGGTGCCGCCGGCGGCCCTCGCCATTCACCTGTCCATTGGCATGGCATATGGGCTGAGCGTCTTCTGGAAACCGCTGACGCAAACGATCGGGATCACCCAGCCGGCTCAGGAAGACTGGAAGCTCAGCACGGTGGTCGTCACGTTCTCCATCGCCATCTTTTTTCTGGGCTCCTCGGCGGCAGTGTTCGGCCGCTGGCTCGAGCGCGTCGGTCCACGCAAGGCCGGCGTGGCAGCGGCCTGCTGCTGGGGCGGCGGTTTCCTGCTCGCGGCCATCGGGGCGCGATCGCACCAGATCTGGTTCATCTGGCTCGGGCTCGGCGTCATCGGCGGGTGCGGGCTCGGACTGGGCTACATCTCGCCGGTGTCCACCCTCATCAAGTGGTTTCCCGACCGCCGCGGACTGGCGACCGGCATGGCGATCATGGGCTTCGGCGGCGGCGCCATGATCGGCGCCCCGCTCGGTGACCGCTTGATGCGCCACTTCGCCACCCCCACGTCAGTCGGCGTGTGGCAGACATTCGTGGTGCTGGGCATCGTGTACTTCATGGCGATGATGGCGGGTGCGTTCGGCTACCGCATTCCGCGCCCGGGCTGGACGCCGGCAGGCTGGACTCCCAAGCCGGAGGCGCGGTCGATGGTCACCGCGCACAACGTGCATGTGGACGTGGCGTGGAAGACACCGCAGTTCTGGGCGTTGTGGGGCGTGCTCTGTATGAACGTCAGCGCCGGTATCGGCGTCCTGTCGATGGCATCACCGCTCATTCAGGAAGTGTTCGGGGGCAAACTGATTGGCGTGCCGGCAGCACTGGCGCAGCTGACCGCCGAGCAGAAGCTCGATGTGGCAAGCATTGCGGCCGGCTTCACCGGCCTCCTCAGCCTGGCCAACATCATCGGCCGGCTGGGCTGGGCGTCGCTGTCCGATACCATCGGCCGGAAACGCACCTACATGATCTTCTTCGCGCTGGGCGCCGTCATGTACACCCTGGTGCCCACCGCGGGCCGGCTCGGCCTGCTGCCGGCGTTTGTCGGGATCTTCGTGGTCATCCTGACGATGTATGGCGGCGGATTCGCGACGATTCCCGCCTACCTCGCCGACATCTTCGGCACCCAGTACGTGGGGGCGATCCATGGCCGCCTCCTGACCGCCTGGTCAGTGGCCGGCCTGCTTGGGCCATGGCTGGTAAACACCATCCGCCAGTTCCAGCTGGACCGGGGTGTAGCCCCGGCGGATGCCTACAACGTCACGATGTACATCCTAGCCGGCCTCCTCGTCATCGGGTTCTTCTGCAACTTGGCAGTCCGACCAGTCGACACCCGCTATTACCTCACGGACCAGAATTCGGGTGCTGGCCCGGCCAGCGGCGGCCTACCACCACGGAGCGCGTCATGACGGAGTCAAAGCCAGCGGGGGTTGATGGCCGTGCAACGGGTGGCACCGGCTGGATTGCGGTGGTGCTGGCCTGGGTCGCGGTAGGGCTACCGATGCTATGGGGGGTGTGGATGACACTCAAGAAAGCGGCCCTGCTTTTCCGCTAACTCTTGGTGCCGCCAGAGCTTGTCGCAGGCGCCCAGAAGGCGCGGGGGCTTGACGCCACAGCGCTCTGTGCCATTTTGGAAGGCGGTAAGTCGCGTCGGTACAACGGCCCGGCTCGTTCCGGTCCGCAGCTTCAGCCAGTTGCTACGTCTAGTTCTTGACGCGTCGCGCAGGCCGTTACAGCTGCATAAACAATTGCAATGAAACAACTTGCACAATTATTGGCCGCTAGCTTTTGTGCAGCAGACGGGAGCCGGAACGCTGGAATGGAGTGTACCCCCAATCGTTTCTCAGGTTTCATCGCGGGCTGGCCAGCGTTCCCGCTTGCCGTTCCGGTTACGCTCAGGGTCTTCAGACGTTCCGGCATGGCGTCCTCTCATCAGGAGGTTGTCGCAGAGGTATTGACGTCAAGCAACTGAACAGCAAGGCAATGCGTCCCCGGCGCTGAAGTTGCCAAGGCGCGGTTGGGTGACGAGGCAGGTGCATGTAAGTCAAGGGTAAAATTTCCCCGCATGATCACTTAACAGTGAGGGTAAGGAGTCTATGAAGCGTCTCGGATTGGTTCTGGCGGGACTCGCGCTCGCGGGCGCGGTGAATACCGCCGACGCCCAGCTCACCATGCAGATGAGCAATGGCTGGAGCGCCACGTTTGCTGGTAACGTCAACGCGTTCTGGATTTACACTGCAACCTCGTCCCTGGACACCGACGGAAGCGGCGACTTCTCAGGGTCCGGCAAGACGAACGGCGTCGGCACCGGCCTGCTCCCGGCCTTCTTCACCTTTGAGGCGAAGGGCAAGGAAGGCAACACCGACCTCGGCGTTCACTTCGGGTTTGCTCCGCAGGTGTCCGCCGGTCGCAACGTCGCCTCCAGCTTCGGCACAGACGCCGCCGGCGCCCAGATCGATATGCGTCAGGTGTACCTGACCGTCGGTGGGGCGTGGGGCCAGATTCTCGCCGGTAAGGAACTCGGCGTCTTCCAGCGCCAGAACATCCTGAATGACATGACGCTGTTCGGCGCGGGCGTCAACACCGGCTTCCGTGGCACGGCCCTCGGCCGCATCGGCTATGGTTACCTCTACACCGATTTCCGTGGCCAGTTCACGTACTCGTCACCGGCTGGCAAGGTGGCGCAGATCACGTTCGGTGTCTTCGAGCCGACCACCACGGGCGCGGGCGGCTTCGGCACCGTGTCAACGCCGTTCACCTACGGCGACCTTCCGCGCTTCGAGACGGAAATCACGTTCAAGCCGAAGATGAAGAACGCCAAGAACACCGTTCTCGTCTGGGTTGACGGTATGTATGGCCATGTGCAGCAGTTCTCGAATGTTCCCGATGGAGTCGACAACCCGGGCATCAGCACCACGGGCCTCGCGGCGGGCGGCAAGTTCGACATCTCCGGGTTCTCGATCATGGCGTCAGGGTTCCTGGCCAGCGGCCTGGGCAGCCTGTTCCAGGGCGATGCCTTCATCGGCGGCAGCATCATTGGCGACGGCACCGATGCCTTCGGCAATGCCAAGAGCTCGCAGGGCTTCATCGTTCAGGCGATGTACACGCTCCCCAATGGCAAGGTCAGCTTCGGCGGCAGCTACGGGCAGAACACGCTCAAGCTGACGTCCGAGGAGCAGGACGACATCTTCGGCGGTGGTGGGCAGTTCGCCAGCCGGGGCGCCTGGGTGGGTCAGTTCACCTACTTCTGGACCAAGTCGCTTCGGTTCGTGGCGGAGTACACCAACTTCAACGCGAAGACGTACACTGGTACCGGCACCGACAGCGAGACCACTGGCAAGGGCAATCAGGGCGCGGTTGGCCTGATGCTGTTCTTCTAGTTCCACGCTGGGCAGTATGCCAAAGGGCGACCCAACCGGGTCGCCCTTTGTGTTTGCCGCCTCGCCGCTAATGGCGGCGAGCCCCTCACACCCCTATTGCGACGATGATGGTGCCAGCGGGCCGCAGGCGGCCATGAACTTCTCCAAGTCGGCCCTGCCCGAGTCGCTCGGGGCCGCCAGCGTCTGCTGCGGCCCATTCACCAGGAAGTCCATCCGGAACGACTGCATGTTCAGGTTGAGCGGGCGGATGCCGTCGGCACCCTTTGGTCCGCGCTGGACGGTGAAGCGGTCGCCAGCGGCGTACTTTCGCGCGTCGCCCCGTATCGGAGCGCCCCGACGTTCGGCCTCGAGAAAGCCCTGGCCGGGGTTCTTCCGCAGCACCCTGTAGCCAAGTTCGGTGGACTGGTCGACCAGACAGCTGATGACGGCGGCGTTGCCCCCATCCGGCGGGATGATCTGGTCCATGGCCGGTATCGCTGTCGAACCGCACGCCGCGAGAGCGGCGACCGTCACCGCCGCGGTGAAGCCCGGGCGCTTCACTTGGCGCCCGCGGCAGCGCTCTTATCGCACGCACCCAGGACCAGGGGCGCGACCGCGATGGCGGAAGCCCGGGGCGGATTCAGCGCCGTGTTTGGCCCGGCGGCGGTGCGGGTCTCGATGACGAAAAATGGGGTCACCGTGGCGTTGACGGTCCCGGCGGTGCCTGGCGCGGTGCCGAGCCTGAGTTGGTCACCCTGAAAGAATACGTTCGGATTTCCGCTGCGGGCCTCCGCTCGCGATTCCACCATTCGCATGATCGCTTGCCCGTCGCCAGAGCCCGAATCAGCCCGGACCTGCCTGTAGCCGTTGGCCTCGGCGGCCCGGATGAGACACGCCAAGGCGTCGCTGGGCGACTTCTCCGGCACCACGCCGGTAACCTGACCGGTAAAGGACTGAACACAGCCGGCGGCGACCGCGAAAAGTCCGGCCACGAGGGGGATTCGTGCGCGCATTTCCTGGGCTCCGTGAGGGTGAACGTGGCCCAATTTAACCCTCCTTCGCCGCCGTGGTGAACACCCCTTCGGGCCGTTATGTTTTGGGCGCTTGCAGATGCCTGTTGAAAGGGGATTTTTCGTGGGCTTGGCGTTGCCAATCGTGGAGCTGAACCGCCGGCCCGCTGACCCGGCCGGACCTGTGCCGGTGCCCATCGCCACGGCCCGCAAGCCTGCGTGGCTCAAGGTCAGGGCGCCGGGCGGGCCCGGCTATGGCCAGGTGAAGGCGATGATGCGGGAGCTGGGTCTCAACACCGTGTGTGAAGAGGCGCGCTGCCCCAACATCGGCGAGTGCTGGGAGCACAAGGCGGCGACGTTCATGATCCTGGGCGATGTCTGCACCAGGAATTGCACGTACTGCGCCGTGTCCCATGGTACGCCCCAGGCCTATGACCCCGTCGAACCAGTGCGGCTCGCCGAGGCGGTCGCCCGGATGGGACTGGAGCATGTGGTCATCACATCGGTCGACCGGGATGACCTGCCGAACGGCGGCGCCGAGGCCTTCGCGGCGTGCATTACTGAAATCAGGTCCCGCCTGCCTGGCTCGTCGGTGGAAGTGCTCATTCCCGATTTTCGCGGTTCAGAGGCGGCGCTGGCCATCGTCATGGCCGCGAAGCCCGACATCCTCAACCACAACCTCGAGACGGCCGAGCGGCTCTATCGCCTGGCGCGGCCCGGCGGTCGCTACGACCGCGCGCTGCGGCTGCTGGCGCATGCGCGACGGCTCTCACCCGACGGGCTCACCAAGTCCGGGATTATCCTGGGCATGGGCGAGGAATGGGACGAGGTCGTCGAGTGCATGCGCGACCTGCGGCGAAGCGACGTGAGCATCCTGACCCTCGGGCAGTACCTGCGCCCATCCGACGGGCACCTTCCCATCGTGCGCTACTACACGCCCGACGAGTTCGCCGAGTTGCGGGACATCGGCCTCCGCCTCGGGTTCGCGCATGTGCAGGCGAGTCCGCTGACGCGGTCGTCGTATCACGCGTGGGAGCAGATCGAGAAGGCGGCAGGA
>JANNSD010000153.1:0-3516 GCA_031402225.1 Gemmatimonadota bacterium
GCTCCCGCAGCGGCTCCCGCCAGCAACGCCCTGCGGCCACGGCTCTGCGCGTCGCGCGCTGCCAGCACCGCGCGATACTGCGCCAGACCGAGGTAGCTGTTGATCCGGCCGAAGGGCGGCGTTGGAGTGCCCGGGATGACCCGGCTGCGGAACAGGGAAGTGGACTTGCGGTTCCACCGGACGGTGGAGCTCGGCTGACCAGAGCGGTGCGCCGCCAGCTCATCGGCTACGACGGTTGCATCGCTCTGCGTGTCGAGGTCGGGGTCGGCTGGCGTGGCGACCGGTTCGCTGCAGGCGGCCAGTGCGAGCAGCATCGCGCAAGTGACAGCGGTTGTTGGGCTTCGCATGGAGTGATCCTCCTCCTGGGGGTGTTCCGCACCCTGCCCCTGACGGGGCGGGCGGTCCCGCCCGGCGGGCAAGTTTGCCCGGCACGCGGTACCTTTGGGGTGTGGTGGTGCCCATCGATACGGGCCCCCCGTGAGCCACCCGTTTATCACCCGTTAACCGGCTCAACTCGTCCCCAGGTTGGCGATGCTCCTGCTTCGCACCCTCGGTTCCGTAGCCCTCCTCGAGCACACCCCGACCGGTGAGCAGCACCTCGATGTGCAGCAGAAGCGGCTGGCGCTGCTCGTTTTCCTCGTTCGGCGGGGTCGAGGAGCGTTCCTCCGCCGGGATGTGCTGCTCTCGCTCTTCTGGCCCGAGGCCGACGACCAGCACGGTCGAGGGGTCCTGCGGCAGGCACTGACCGCCTTTCGCAAACAGCTTGGTCCGGACGCCCTGATCACCCATGGGGAAGAAGAAGTGGGGCTCGCGCCGCACCTCGTCACTTGCGACGCGACCGAATTCGAGGAGGCGTGCCGGGCGGGGTCGCACGAAACGGCGTGCGCGCTGTACCAGGGGGACTTCCTCGCGGGGTTTCACGCCACCGGCGTAGCACCGGAGTTCGAGCAGTGGGTTGATGCGGAGCGGGACCGGCTGCGACGGCTGGCGCGCGATGCGGCGTGGAACATGTCACGCCGCTCGGAGGAGGCGAGCAATGCGAGTGAGGCGCTGCGATGGGCCCGACATGCCGTGGACCTGGAACCGGCGGATGAGGCTGGCGTCGCCCGATTGATCGCGTTGCTCGATCGCCAGGGTGACGGGGCGGGGGCGCTCGCGGTGTACGCGACACTGGAGCGTCGGCTGGCAGCTGAGTACTCGGCGCAGCCGGCGCCGGAGACGCGCGCCCTGATGCAGGCGCTGCGACGGCGACCGACTCCGGTGGGCATGGCCGGGCCGGACGGGCTGCCGGTGCTGACGATCGACCCCGCAGCGGGTGGCGGGAGTGATGGCGCTTCGGTCGCCGCCGCGCCGCCGCGATCACGGCGGGGGCTGCTCATCGCCGGAGCGATCGGTGCGCTCGCAACCATTGTCCTGGCCGCACTGCTTGGACCGACCCGCCCAAGCCAGGCGACGGCGCCGCGCCCGTCGGGGGTCCTGGCGGTGGTGCCCTTTCGTATTCACGCCTCTGACACCGAGTTGGCGTGGCTGCAGGAGGGAATGGTCGAGCTGCTGACCATGCGGCTGTCCGGCAGCGAGGGACTGCGCGTGGTCGAGCCGGGTCGCGTTCTCAGCGCGTGGCACGGTGTGTCAGACCAGACGGGCGACGCGTCCGCCGATGCGTTGCGGCGAGTCGCCGACACCGTGGACGCAACGCGCATCGTTCGAGGGAGCGTCTCGGGGACGCCGACGCACCTCGTTCTTGCGGCGTGGGTGATCGGCATGCCCGATGGGCGCACCGAGGCCCAGGCCAGTGTGGAGGGGCCAGCGGACAGTCTTCCATTTCTCGTGGACCGACTCAGCGCCAAGCTGCTCGGCCTGACCGCCGGCGTAGAGGGACACCGGCTCGCGTCGCTCGAAGGCTCCCCTCCGGCGGCCATTCGCGCCTTCCTCGCGGGCCGAGCAGCGTTCCGGCGCGGGAAACCTGACGAAGCAGCGGCGCATTTTCGCGAGGCCGTCACCATCGATTCGACCTTCGCCGTCGCGGGCCTGGATCTGCGGCGCGCCGCGGGGAAGAGTGAGAGTGACGCTGCGCTGGGAAATCGGGTCGCCCGGGCAAACCGGGAGCGATTGAGCGCCCCAGACCGCGCGCTCTTCAATACGATGCTGAAGCAATGGGGGAGCGCCCCGGAGATGTTTGGGGTATGGCATGCGGCGGTGTCCGCGTACCCCGATCAGCCGGAGACGTGGTACGGCCTGGCTGACAGCTACTTTCACTGGGGCATGCTCGCCGGCATCGAAGACGCGCTCGCAAGGGCCGACTACGCCTTTCGTCGGGGCTGGGCGCTCGATTCGGCCGCGAGTGGCAGCGCGGTGCTGGCCGGGCCGCTGATCGCCGAGACGATGGACCACCTGGTGGTGCTGGCGCACGTGCGCGGTGACACCGCCGAGGTCCTGCGCCTCACCTCGCTGGTGCTTGCGACGGACTCCACCAGCGACCTCGCCCGCAAGCTGAGCTGGCACCGCGCTGCCGTCCGGGGCGTTCCGTCACGGCAGGCATTTTGGGAGCGGCCGGGCGGTGGCCCGAAGGTCGTCATGGGGATCGTCCTCTTCACGCTGTGGACTTCTGTCGCGGCGGACGATCATCCGCGGGCGGCACTGGAGAACCGGCGCAGGTATGAGGTACACGATCCCGGGTTCCGCACCTTCGCGCGCTACTTCGAGGCCTTCAATGAAGGACGGCCAGGTGATGCGCCCTCGCCGAATGACGTGGAGGACGGCCTGCCGCGCGCCCTCGAGGTCGCCGCCTGGTGGGGCGGTGACACCACAGCCGCCAACCAGGAAGCTCACCAGTTGAGCCGACTTGCCGATGGACCGGTTATTCCCGGGGGTCTTGCCCGGACGCACTATGTGGACATCTGCCGGCTGGGCCTGTGGCGAGCGGGCCGTGGGGATGTCGCGGCCGGGGAGGTTGCAGCCCAGCGGCTCCGTGCGGGACGCCTACCCGGTCTCGCGCCGGGCGATTCTGCGCAGCGGGCGCACTATCGCGAGTTGTGCGCAAGCTTGCTCGAGGCGGATGGCGCAGTGGCGCATGGCCGCCCTGACGCAGGTGCCCGGCTCGCTCTCGCGGATTCGCTGTCGCGGACCTACATCTTCCAGGTCTGCTGTGGGGAGGGGGTCACAGACGCGAACCTGGTCCTGGCGCGTCTCTGGGAACAAGTCGGCCATCGACCGAACGCCCTCCGCGCCTTGCGCCGACGTTCGGGCGGCTTCCTGCTCGGGCCACTCTATATCTCAACTTTTCTCCGCGAGGAGGGCCGGCTCGCAGCACTCACCGGCGACACGACATCCGCGATCCGGGCCTATCGCCATTACCTGGCGCTCAGGCCAAACCCTGAACCGATCGCGCAGGCCGAGGTGCAGCAGGTCAGTCGGGACCTCGCCGCGCTGGGCCCTCGAACCGAGGTGGCACGCGTTCAGTGAGCGGTGATCAGCACCCCCCCGTTCCTGGATTGCGGTCGCGCGGGTCTCGCGCGG
>JANNSD010000154.1:0-34435 GCA_031402225.1 Gemmatimonadota bacterium
GTACTTCGCCGGCACGCCATACGGTGACTCGATCGAGGTGCACCCGCTGCACCTCTACGCGGACCACGCCGTCGCAGGGCAGGAGCAACCGATGATCACCCGGCCGGTGGAGAGTCGCGACCTCTTCTGGACCGGCTACCAGAAGCCGGCGCTCATGATGCAGACGCTGCGCTACCAGGTGCTGGGCAAGGACGTGTTCGACCCGGCGTTCCGCGCCTACCTGCGCACGTGGGCCTTCAGGCACCCGACGCCCTCCGACTTCTTCCGGCTCATGCGCGACCACAGCGGGGTCGAGCTCGACTGGTTCTGGAGCGACTGGGTGTACGGGACGACGCAGCCCGACATTGCGGTGGAAGCGATCGACAACGGCGCGAAGGGCGCCACCGTGACCCTGGTGAACAAGGGAACGATGCACCTTCCCATCCTGCTGCGGCTCACCTTCGCCGACGGCAGCGTGGAGAACGTGAAGCTCCCGGTCGAGGCATGGAATCTCGGGCCGACGTTTGTGTACCGGGTGAAGAACGGGAAGCAGGTCGTGCGGGCGGAGGTGGACCCGGAACAGCAACTGCCGGATACCGACCGCACCAACAACGGGAGGGAACTGCGCTAGCGCCGCGACTCAGCGCGACGCGGACGTCGTCTCCGCGAGCCTGCGGAAGGCAGCCAGCACCACCGCTGGCTGCTCCTCGTGGATGTACTGCCCCGATCCGGCCACGAACTCGACGCCGAAGTCGGGGATCTGGCTCGTCATCAGCGCGATCTCGTCGTCCTTTACAGCGCTCTTGTGCGGCGCCGTTCCCGCCAGCAGTCGTACTGGTACCCTCGTCTCGTGCAGCCGCGCGCTCAGCGACTCTGGCTCATCGACCTTCGACATGCGCCGCAGGCCGTCAATCGTGCCATCCACGTCGGCTGACTGTCCCGCCGTATACTCATCCACCACGAACTCGGTGACCCAGGTGGTGTCGCCCGAGTTCGCCACCATCTCTGTCCGCACCTTGCCGTGCAGCATGCCCTTGGTAACGAAGAGCTTGGTGAGGAATCCGCCGTACTTCAGCGATCGCTTGAGCCCGGGCGTCGCCGGCGTCTCGGCTGGTCCGCCGCTGATCGACAAAATGCCACGCACCAGCTCCGGCCGGCGGTACGCGAGCCGGAACGCCATCGATGCCGCAGTCGACTGCGCGACAACCAGAGCGTGGGTCACGCCGAGGCTGTCGAGCACGTGGCCAAGGCGATCGGTCTGGGCGGTGAAGGAGTAGTCGGATTTGGATGGGTGCGACGAGAAGCCGAAGCCAAGGGGCTCGACCACAATGCAGCGGAAGCCGAGTTCCGACAGCGGTCCCGTAAGGTGCCGGTAGCCGAACGCCCCACCGAAGATGGCGGCGATGAAGACGACGGGTTGCTCGCCATCGCCGATCGTGGTGGTGCGGATGATTTCGCCGGAACCGAGCGACACGTCACGGATGACGGGGGTGGTATCGGCGGTCGCAAGCTGGAACAGGGCGAGAAGGAGCATGGGGCAAGATAGTCAGGCGATGGCGAATGCCCGCACCGGAAAGGTCCCGAACCCCGCCACTTTCACCGGCACCGCGAAGACACGTGCGCCCCGCTCTGGAACGAGCTCCAGCCCGCACATGTGTTCAACGATCGGGATGTCGTGCCCGAGCAGGGTCGAGTGCACCGGCCGTTCACCCGTGGTGATGCTGTCGATGTTGAACGAGTCAATGCCCACCAGCACGGCACCCGACGCAACCAGCCACTCCGCCAGCTCGCCAGTAAGGTGCGGATGGTTCTCGAAGTACTGGTCGGTGCGCCAGTGCCGGTCCCACCCTGTATGCACCAGCACAGCGCGGCCGCGCACGTCGCGCTCGGTCAGGTCGAGGCGATCGATGGCACGCCCTCGGGCCTCTGTGACACGAACCACCACACAATCGAGGTTCGCCAGCGACTCGAGTGGTAGCGCCGCGAGGTCTTTCCCGTCGGGATACCGGTGAAAGGGACTGTCCACGTAGGTGCCAGTATTCGCCACCATCTCGATCTTGCCGATCTGGAACTCGGTGCCCGGCGCGTATCGCTCACGCGACGCCGCTCGGCTCAAATAGTCACAGATGATCGGTGCCGGCAGGCCCTTGTAGGTGACCATGCCGTGCTCGACGGTGTGGCTCACGTCGATGAGCCGCGACGGACGAGGGATCTCGGTCACTGCCCGCTCCACGCCACGAACGCCGTTGCAGCGCCGAGTAGCAATGCGATGGGAGAGAAGTACCTGGTATCGAGCCGCGCAAAGCGGGTGTCGCGCACCGCCTTGAAGAATCCGATATAGCGGAAGTCGCCCACCGATCGGGCCAGCATCACCACCGCAATGACTGGCACGCCGAGCGTCATCATCCAGTGCGGCAGGAGCGCACCGGGCCCTCGTCCCGAGTGAGCGAGCACCAGCAGGGCCGCGAACGCAAGCAGCCCGGCCACCACGAGCGTACTCGCGGGGCCGGGCCGGAAGAGTGGTGCGCCATCGTGCTCTGGGAGAACTGCCACGGCGCCGGAGCGCCCGCCGACCGCCCAGTAGATATGCAGCGCCGAGAGCAGCGCGAAGACACTGGCAACAAGTGTTGAGAGACCCATCACCGAAGCTCCCGCGAGGTCAGTGTCGGTGACAAGTAGATGGTGACACTGGTTGCGCCCGGCATGCCGTCCCACCGCTCATGAACACCCGGCACGCTGGACCTGTGGCAAGGATGATCCCTGCTACTCGAGGGGGATCTTCTCCTTGTTTTGCGCCAGCCACGCTGAAAACGTCTGCAGCGACGGGTTGAGCCGCCGCGAAACCTCCACGCTGCGCGCGCGCTGGAAGTCGTCCGCGAAGTCGTGGTTGAACTGGAACATGTTGCCGAGATCGTCGGCGCCCGGAAAGCCGAAGGTGCGGTATACCGCTGGCGGCACGGCCTGGTGACGCACATCCTTGCCCAGCGCCGTGGAGAGTTGTGCCGCCATCTCGGCGCCGCTCAGGTGCTCGCCCGCAATGCCGACCGTCTTCCCGATGAATTCCTTCCCCGCCTTGAAAATCCCATAGGCGCTGCGACCGATATCTTCCACCGCGATCCCGGGAAGCTTCCGGTCGCCCATTGGGAGCACGAAACCCCAGCTGCCGTCTTCACTCTTCCTGGGGCCCATGCCGAAGTAGATCAGGTTGTCCCAGTAGAACGATGTGAGCAGGAAGGTCGTCGGCACGCCAGCGTCGCGGAATGCCTGATCCGACACACCCTTGGCGTCGAAATGCGGCACCTTCCACTTCTCGTGAAGGGTTGGCATGCGATCATCGCTGAGCGGGATGAACTTGCGGCTGTCCTCCAGTGTCGACCAGATCACGTGCTGGACGCCGGCCGCCTTCGCCGCCTTCGCCATCGCGGTGGCCTGGGCAATCTCCCGCTCCGGGGAGAAGTGCTCCCAAAATGCCGTCACGCAGAACGCGCCGTACGCACCCTGGAACGCCTTCGCAATACTGCCCTCGTCGTCCGCGTCGCCGGCAACCACCTCGACACCCATCGCGGCCAGCGCCTTCGCCTTGTCGGAACTGGTGTTGCGGGTAATGGCACGCGCGGTGAAGGGACCGGTCTTGTCCGCCAGGATGGCACGCACCAGCCCGCCGCCCTGTGCGCCGGTGGCACCTACCACGGCGATGATTTTCTTGTCGCTCACAAGTCACTCCTCAGTTGCAGTTCATCACAAGTTAGCACAACCCACAACCCACAACCCACGACTCACGACTCACGACTCACGACTCACAACCGACGACTTCTTCACCACCGCCACCAGCATCGCGATCAGGTTCACGATCGCTGAAGCCGCACCGAGCATGATGAGTACGCGCGCCACGCGGCGCAGCAGGCTCAGCCGCAGCACGCCGATGCCGACCAGCACCAGCTTGGCGGTGAGCAGCGCCGCGGCTGCGGAGAAGAGGAACAACTGCAGCAGCAGCAACGGGCGCACGCCCATGCCCGCATAGAGCCAGTAGAACGCCACCGCCACCAGCAGCCATGCCAGCAGGCTGGTACGGGTGGTCTGGCCCAGGGGAAGTTCCCGGATCAGCGGGAGCACCAGCAGGTAGAGCGCGGCGAGCCAGAGCACGAGGCGCAGGCTGGCGGCCCAGAGCACCGCTGTGCGGTCACGCTCGCTCGGGGCCGGCGGCTCGGTCATCGGGTGGATCCCGGGGTGGGCATCCCTGAGAGTTACGCGCGCGGGCACTGGCGTCAAGAGCCGCGGCAGCGCGGGCGCAAGCTACCGCCTGTCATTGTAACATTCGGCCATTGTACCATTCGCGTCATTACCGGAGTTCGCCGTGTCTCGCGCGTTCGTCAACGAGGATGGTCCCGAGGGACCGCCGCCGCTGTACAGCCTGCCGTCGCGGGACGATGCGGCGTACCCGCTCGCGGCGGCCCAGGCGCTGCTTGTCGGTGCCAATGCAGGCGACACCGCCAGCGCCGAGGCGGCGACCGGGTACTTCTGGGGCGACCCGACGTTGCGCGCCGAAATGAACCAGCTCGCCGACGAGGCGATGGACCGCGGTGACGACCGGATGGACCAGCTGGCCCGCCGCTTCCTGCGCGCGGCCGGGGCACCCCGGAAGGATTCATGAGCGAAACCGAACGAATCGCGCTGCTGCTGGAGCGGACCTGGGCCGGGGATGCCTGGCACGGTCCGTCGCTCGAGGAACTCACCGACGGGATGACTGCGGAACAGGCTGCGGCTCATCGGGTCAGCGACGCGCACTCCATCTGGGAGATCGTCCTGCATTGCCGCGGCTGGATGCGTGAGGTCGAGCGCCGTCTCGACGGGACGGATCCCGCCGAGCCGGAGGGGGGCGACTGGCCTTCAACGGGAAGAGTGACCGACGAGCGATGGGCCGCCGCGCGCGCCAACCTGGGCCTCGCCGCCGCCGATCTGGCCCGCCACATTCGCCGCTGTGACGAATCCCGCCTTGCCGATCGGGTTGGCCAGCAGCGCGATGCCGCGCTCGGCACGGGCAGCACGTACTATGTGATGCTGCACGGTGTGGTCCAGCACAACCTCTACCATGCCGGCCAGATTGCGCTACTGAGGAAATTTACCTAGAAACTCGTGATCAGAATCCAGGCAACCATGGCGATCAGGGCCATGATGCCCCAGCGCAACGCGACATGCTGCTTGCGGAACCGCTCCATCAGCCGCGCACCTGCCGGCTTCTCCCCATTCGACATTGCAATCTCCGATTCGGTTGTTCCTGGTCCCTGTCTCCTGTACTTCACGTCCTCACGTCCTCACGTCCTCACGTCTTAAATACTCCCCCGGTTCCACCGCCGCCGCCGGCCTCAACTTCGCAACCACGATCGCCCCGGCCACCATCACGCCAATGCTCGTGACCTGCGCGACCGTGAAGGGCCCCAGGAACCGGTCGTCCTTGGCGCGGAGGATCTCGACGAGGAAACGTTCGACCCCGGCAAACATCAGGTAGGCCCCGAAGATCCATCCGGTGCCGCCAGGTGCGTTCCGCCGTGACCAGAGCCAGGCGAACACCGCGAGCATGATCAGCGTCTCGTAGATCTGGGTCGGGTGCACGGCGAGCACCGTGTTCGGGTCGAGTCCCGCCGGCACCCGCACGCCGAACGCCTGCAGGTTCGCGACCGTCGACGGCGGCAGTCCGTCGGGGAATTTCACCGCCCACGGCAGCGTGCTCGGCCCGCCATAGTCGTCGCCGATGAGGAAGCAGCCGACTCGCCCGACGGCATACGATGCCGCGAGCGCCGGTCCGACGAGCAGCATCGTCCAGCGCGCCGGCACCTTGTGCCGCATGCCGGTGATGAGCACCGCAACCACGCCGCCGAGGAACCCACCGTACCAGACGAGGCCGCCGCGACTGAACAGCGCGCCCGGGTCGCGGGTGAGGACCACGTACCAGAGCTTGGCGCCCACGATGCCGCCGATGACGCCGGCCACGATGATATCGCCCGAGTAGGCCTCGTTGAGCCCGCGCTGCTGCAGCTCGACCCGCATGATCCACCCCGCCACCAGGAACGCGAACATCATCATCAGCCCGAAACCGGTGATGGCGAAGCTGCCGAGATGGATGGTGAAGGGGTAGACGTTCATGCCATCGCTTCCGCTGGAGTGATGCCGATGAGGCCGGGGAGGGGCAGGGTATCCCGCGGCTCGAGGTCCCATCCGCTGCGCTCGCCGCGACCGAGCCGCCACGCGCCGGCGGCGGCGATCATCGCGGCATTGTCGGTGTTGAGCCTGGGAGACGCGACCGCGACGCGCGCAGGCGCCACGCGCTCCCGCATCCGTTCGGCGAGCGCCCGGTTGCACGCGACGCCGCCGCCGATCACCACCGTGGCGTGGCCGAGTGCCTCGAGCGCATGTGCGGTCTTCGCCACCAGCACGTCGATGGCGGCATCCTGGAAGGCGAGCGCGAGGTCGGCGCGATCGGCGTCCAGGTCGGTGCTCTGCTGCACCGCGCGCAACACCGCCGTCTTGAGTCCACTGAAGGAGAAGGCGTACTGCTGCGCGCCCGGGCGGTCCAGCTCCCGCAGCATCGGGCGGGGCAGGGTGAAGCGACCGGCGCGCCCCTCCCGCGCCAGGCGCTCGAGGTGCGGACCGCCGGGATACCCGAGGCCCAGCAGCTTCGCCACCTTGTCGAACGCCTCCCCCGCCGCATCGTCGATCGTCTGGCCGAGCAACCGGTACTGCCCCCACGCCGGCACGTCCAGCAGCATCGTGTGCCCGCCGCTCACCAGCAGCGCCACAAAGGGAGGTGCCACCGTCGGATCCTCGAGCGTCGCCGCGAAGAGGTGACCCTCGAGATGATGTACCCCGATCAGCGGCAAGTCGCGGCTCCAGGCGAGGGTCTTTCCGTACATCACGCCGACGAGCAGTGCGCCCACCAGCCCCGGCGCCGCCGTGACCGCGATCCCGTCGAGGCCACCCAGCGGCACCCCCGCCTCGGCGAGCGCCCGATTCACCACCGGCGCGATCGCCTTCACATGCGCCCGGCTCGCCAGCTCCGGCACGACGCCCCCGAAGATCGCGTGCACATCCTGCGACAGGATGACCAGGCTCTCGAGCGTGGCGACACCACCGTCAGCGTGTACGACCGCGGCCGAAGTTTCATCGCACGAGGTTTCAATACCGAGGATGTGCACTAGCGGAGTGCGCTGGCCGCCCCGTGATCGAGATAGCGCTCGATGAGCTTGCGGTTGGCGCCCGACGCCCAGTCGTGCGCGCCGATGACCCGCTTCACGATGGTCCCGTCGCGGTCGAGCAGAAAGCTCTCGGGCACGCCGGTTGTCTGGTAGAGCTGCTGGATGCTCCCACTGCGGTCCTGCAGGACGTCAAACGTGATGCCGAGCTTCTGCGCGAACTGCCTGACCTCGTCGCCATCGCCGTTGTCGATGCTGACCGCCAGGATCCGGAACCCGCGGGAGGCGAGGTCCGCGTAGGTGCGCTGCATGGCCGGCATCTCTTCCTTGCACGGCTCGCACCATGTTGCCCAGATGTTGATCAGCGCGACCTCACCCCTGGCGAGCGACCGCAGTGAAACCGAGTCTCCGGTCGCCACGTCGACCAGGCGGAAATCGGGCGCCTTCCGGCCGATCTCGACGCCCGTGTTCTCCGGCCCGAAGCGCACCAGGGTATACGCGCCCCCCGCCAGCGCCGCTACCACGCCAAGCACCACCATCCACTGCTTGCTCATGATCCCCGTTCACCGTTCACTGTTCACCGTTCACGTTGTTACGGTGCACTGCGCCTTCAACGCCCGCACCGCCGCTGCCGGGTCCGGCTTCCCGAACACTGCAGTACCCGCCACGAAAGTATCCGCGCCCGCGTTCCATGCGGTGCGAATCGTCTCCGTCGTGATGCCGCCATCCACCTCGAGCGCCGCGCTCGAGCGCCGCAGGTCGAGCAGTTGCCGCACCCGCCGGATCTTGCCGGTGGATGCCGGAATATAGGCCTGCCCGCCAAAGCCCGGATTGACGCTCATCACCAGCACGAGGTCCACGTCGTCCACCACTTCCTCGAGGAAGGCGAGCGGCGTGCCCGGGTTGAGCGCGATGCCGGCCATCATGCCCCGCTCGCGAATCATCGCGAGATGGCGCTGGACATGGTGCGTCGCCTCCGGGTGAAGGGTGAACACCGACACGCCGAGGTCCGCGTACTCCCTGATGTAGCGCTCCGGTCGCTCGACCATGAGATGCACGTCGATGGGCTTTTCGCTGATCCGCCGCAGCGCGCCGATGAGCGGCGCCCCGAAGGTGAGATTGGGCACGAACTGACCGTCCATGACGTCGACGTGCAGCCACTCGGCGCCGCCGTCTTCCGCCTGCCGCACCTGCTCGGCGAGCCGGCCAAGATCGGTGGACAGGATGCTGGGCGCGATGCGCACGCTCATCGATGAGTCTCCTCGCTGGCGGGTGGCAGGATGGGCTTGCTGGCGCTGATCACGAGCTGAATGCTGGTGCCCGCCGGCTGCACCGATCCGATTGCTGGCCGCACCTCGACCACGATGCCCGCGGGACCGGCTGACCGCGCGGTGTCCACCTTGCTCATGCGAAACCCGCTTGCCTCGATGATCCTGGCGGCCAGCGCGAGCGGCAGCCGCGCCACGTCGGGTACGGCATACGGCGCGATCCCGTCGCTCACGGCGAGCGTCACCGGCGTTCCCCCGGGGAGGACCGTGCCGGCCACCGGATCCTGCCAGATGACGGTGCCCGCTTCGTACGTCGGGTGCTGGCGCGACTCGCCGCGCTTCGTCTTGAACCCGGCCTGCCCGAGCAGCACTTCGGCCTGGTCACCGGGCATGCCCACGACATCCGGGGTGGCGTGGTCCGACGCCAGCAGCGGGCCCGGCGACAGCCAGATGAACGCGACGCCGAACCCGACCACGAAGATGAGGAGCAGCACGCCGAGATCGCGCAGGATCCGCCGACCGCCGCCGCGCGGTGCCGGGGGCTCTGGCGCGGGCTCCGGCAATCCCGCCGGGGAAGCGACGGGGGCTGGCGCGGGCGCGGTCTCGACCGGCGCGACCGTCAACTCGCGGTTGCGGCGGCCAAATTTCACGCGCGCCGCCGGAGCCGGGCGGCGTACGCGCCGTCGGTGCCGTGACGGAACGGCAGCATCTGAAGGTCGCCACTCGATGTGCGGAACTCAGCAGGCACGGTGTCTCCAGGGTCGCGCTCGAAGCGCAGGTCGCGCGCCAGCAGGGCCTCAATCTGGTGCTCATTCTCTTCCGGTTCCAGTGAGCACGTCGCATAAACTAACCAGCCGCCCGGTCGCACGATGTCGGCGCAGGCCTGCAGCAGCTCTCCCTGTCGCTCGGCGAGCCGCGCGAGGGCCGCGGCGCTCACTTTCCATCGCGCGTCGGGGTGGCGGGCGAAGGTGCCGGTGCCGAGGCAGGGCGCGTCCAGCAGCACGACATCGACCGATGCGACGGGAGGATTCCGCGCGTCGGCGACCACCGCGTGCTCCCGTCCGCTGCCTGCGCGCGCCAGGTTCTCCGCCAGCCGCCGCGCCCGGTCGAGCTTCCGGTCGGCGCTCACCACCATCCCGGCGCGACGCCCCAGCGCGATCGACTTGCCACCTGGTGCGGCGCACGCATCGTACACCGTCATGCCCGGCGCCATGCCTGCGAACGCCACGACCATGGCGTGCGCGGGGTCCTGGACGATGAACGCCCCATCCCCGAACCCCGGCACGTCGGCGGGCCTGCGGGCCGGGCTGCTCCAGCCGGCCACCGTCGCGCGTGCCGGCTCCAGTCCCGCTGCGCGCCATCGTGCCTCGAGCGCGGCGTCCTCCTCGCGTGCCGGCTGCAGCACCAGCGGTGGCGGCGTGTTATTCCATTCCATGAGCGCGACAGTGTCGTCCTGGCCATAGGCCGCGAGCCAGCGCGCGACCAGCCACTCGGGATGCGAATAGAGGGCTGCGTAGTGTGCGGCCGGGTTGAGGGCCAGCGACGGTGCGGCGGCGCGACCGCCGAGGTTGCGCAGCAGGGCGTTCACGAAGCCGGCTGCCTTGCTGCCGCCCACCGAGCGCGCGAGGTCGACGGCGGTGGAGACGGCGGCATGAGTGGGAACGCGGTCGAGCGCGACCAGCTGGTAGGCGCCGAGCCGGAGTATCTCGCGCAGCGCGGGCTCGACGTTGCCCCAGCCGTGCCGCACCAGCGGGATCAGCCGGGCGTCGAGATCGTTCTGCCGGCGAAGCACGCCGGCGGCAAGCTCGTGGGCGAGGCGCTTGTCGGCGTCGGGCAGGGCAGTGAGCGCGCGCGCGAGGGCGGCATCGAACGGCTCGCCCTGTCGCACCGCGAGCAGCACGTCCATCGCCGCACGGCGCGCCGGGAGCCCGATCTCCGTCATCGATTCAGCATGCCCTGCTCGGGGGACGACGGAATCGCCACCTCACGGCGCGGCATCCGCCCCGCGAGATACGCCGCACGTCCCGCCTCGACCGCGCCACGCATCGCATGCGCCATCAGCACGGCGTCGCGCGCCTCGGCGAGTGCGGTATTCATCAGGATGCCGTCGACACCCTGCTCCATGGTGAGGCAGGCATCCGAGGCCGTGCCCACGCCGGCGTCCACGATCACCGGCACGGAGAGCCGCCGCTTGATGGTGCGGATGCTGTACGGATTGAGCAGGCCCAGGCCGCTGCCGATCGGGGACGCCAGCGGCATCACGGCGGCACAGCCCGCCTCCTCGAGGCGCAGCGCCGTGATCAGGTCGTCGTTGGTGTAGGCCAGCACCTTGAACCCTTCCTTCACCAGCACGCGCGTCGCCTCCAGCAGCCCCGCGGCGTCGGGCAGCAGCGTCTCCCGGTCACCGATCACTTCCAGCTTGACGAAGTCGTTGAATCCTGCCTCCCGGCCCAAGCGCGCGTAGCGGATGGCCTCCTCGGCGGTGTAGCACCCTGCGGTGTTGGCGAGCAGGAAGTAGCGCGTGGGAGACAGGTGGAACAGCACGCCCGCCTCTTTCGTGCGATCGAGATCGACGCGGCGCACGGCCACCGTGACGACATCGGCGCCCGACGCATCGATCGCCGCCACCATCTCGGCGTTCGTGCGATACTTGCCGGTGCCCACCATCAGCCGCGAGCGAAAACGCTGCCCGCCGATGATCAGCGGCGTGTCGAACTGCGGCATCGTGTCGAGTCCTGCGTCAGTCGTTGTCATGTCCGTTCCGTTTCGCCCGCCACGAAGTCGCCTCCCGCGGTCACCCGCCACCCACGAAGTGCACGATCTCGATGGTGTCGCCGCTGGAGACGGGGACGCCGGCCAGGGCCGTCCGACGGACGATCGTCCGGTTGTGCTCCACCACGACCGTTTCCGGTTCGAGACCGAGATGCGCCAGCAGCCCCGGCAGGTCGAGGCCGGCGGGCACGCGGCGCGTGTCGCCGTTGAGGGTAATGCCGATCTCGCTCATTGCGCCGCCCACGGCTCCAGCATCTGCGCCACGGCGTGGGCCGGGTCATCGGCGCCCCAGATCGCGCGGATGGCCGCCACCCCGTACGCGCCCGTCGCGTGCACCTCGCGTGCGCGCTCCACCGTCACGCCACCGATCGCGAGCACCGGCGGTCCCGCCGACACGATCCCGGTGATGAATCCCGGCCCCTGCCCATCGTGCCCCGCGTGCGACGCGCTGGGGTACGTGGTGCCGGCAATGAGGTAGTCGACGCCGTCACCCGATGCGCGGCGCGCTTCCTCCATGCTGTGCACCGAGCGCCCGATCCACCCGCGGGGAAGTACCCGGCGCGCGTCATCGACCTCGAGGTCTCCACCGCCGAGCTGCACTCCCTCTGCACCAATCGCCGCGGCGATATCTGGGCGTGCATTGATGATCAGCACCGTGCCGGTGCCGGCGAGTGCGTCGCGCAGGGCGACGGCGTGGTCCGCCAGCGCCCGGCCGGTGGCGGGGCGGTCGCGCAGGTGAATCGCGACCTGCGGTCCCATGCTGGCGATGCGCCGCGCCGCCTGGAGAAAGTCGGACCGCTGCAGCACCGTCGCATCGGTCACCGCGTGCACTCGCGGCAGGTTCACGTGAATCGTGCTCCCACCGCCACGCCTCGCCCGCGAACCCACTCGGCGACCGGCTGACGCTTCTTGCCGGCAGGCTGCACTTCGCGGATCACGAGCCTTCCCGCGCCGGCAGTGACTTCCAGCACGCTATCGGCGCGCACCACCGTTCCCGCGCCCTGCGCGCCCTGCGCGCCCTGCGGGTCCTGCGCGTCCTGCGCGCCGAAAAGCTTCACATCCACGCCATCCAGGGTTGTCCAGGCACCCGGGACCGGGTCGAATGCCGCCACATGGTGCGCTAGTTGCGAGGCGGCGGCGGTCCAGTCGATGTGGGCCGTGGTGCGGTCGATCTTGGGGGCGAGGGTCACGGCGGCGCCATCCTGCGCTGCCGGCCGGGCGCCGCTGTTGAGCAGGGGAAGGGCTTCGAGCAGCGCCTCCGCCCCGAGCCCGCTGAGCCGGTCGGTGAGGGCACCACCGGTTTCGCCGGCGCTGATTGGCGTGCTGCGTGCGTGCCAGACGGGGCCGCTGTCGAGGCCCGCCTCCATCTGCATGATAGTGACGCCGGTGGTGGGGTCACCGCTCCGGATGGCCCACTGGATGGGGGCGGCGCCGCGCCAGCGAGGCAGGAGGGAGGCGTGGACGTTGATCATGCCGAGTCGCGGGATGGCGAGGATCTGGGGGCGGAGGATGTGGCCGTAGGCGACGACGACGCCCACGTCCGCCCCGAGCGCACTTAATTGATCGATTAATTGAACGCCAACAGGCTTGTCCGGTTGCAGCACCGGTACCCCAGCCATCTCCGGCGCTGCCAGCGCCGCCACCTTCACCGCCGGCGCCACCACCACGCTCCGCGAGCGACCCTGTGGCCGGTCTGGCTGGGTCACCACCGCGACTACCGCGTGACCTGCCCCCAGCAACGCCCGCAACGACGGTACCGCGAACTCCGGCGTCCCGAAAAATACGATTCGCATCGCGACTACCCTCGCCGCGCTTCCTCCGGCTCCACGTCGCGCACTTCCTTCAGGTACCCCGTGCCCGCGTGCTCCTTCCGGAACCGCTTCAGCAGCATGGCGCGGCGCAGCGCGCCAAGGTGGTCCAGGAACAGGATCCCGTCGAGGTGATCGATCTCGTGCTGGATCGCGCGGGCCACCAGCCCGCTGGCGTCAAGCCGGAACGGCTGCCCCTCGCGGTCGAGCGCCTCCAGCGTCACCTCGGCCGGTCGCGTCACGTCGCCGAACACCTCCGGGATGGAGAGACACCCCTCCTCCGCCGTGTCCCGGCCCTGGCTCGACACGATCCGGGGATTCACCATCACGAAGCGCTGCCCCTCGGCGTCGATCACCGCCACGCGCGTGGCGACCCCCACCTGGTTCGCCGCCAGCCCCACGCCCTTCGCCGCTCCCATGGTCTCGAACAGGTCGTCGATGAAGCGCCGCAAGGCGTCATCCACGGCACTCACCTCGGCGCTCTGCTGGCGGAGCACCGGCGACCCGAGCAGGTGCAATGTCAGCAGGCTCATACCGGCGCAGGCGTTCCCGGGGCGGACGCGTTGCCCACCCGGATGATCCGCGAGCGCTCCACCACCACCTGCGCGGTGCCCGTCTCGATCGTCACCCGCGTCTCGCCGCGCTCCTTGAGCTCCTTGATGTCCTTCACGATGCCGACGATGCCGCCCACCGTCATCACGTCGTCACCCTTCTTGAGTGCATTCAGCAGTTCCGCCTGCTTCTTCCGCGCCTGCGACTGGGGACGGATGATCAGGAAGTAGAACACCAGGCCGATGCCCACCACCTGCAGCGGAAGCCAGAGGGGGCTGAGGCCCTTGCCGGCCGGCGCCTGCAGGATGATCAAAGCAAGAACATTGGTCACGCGTTGTCTCCGTTGCCGTTGTGCCGCGCGAGCCACTCGCGCTGCCATGAGTCGAACGAGCCGTCGAGGATCCGCCGCCGCGCTTCCTCGCCCAGTCGCACCAGGAAGTGGATGTTGTGCAGCGACACGAGCCGCAGGCCGAGAATTTCCTCCACCACGAACAGGTGACGCAGGTACCCGCGCGAGAACGTCGTGCAGGTCTCGCAGTCACATTCCGGGTCGAGCGGACCCTCGCTCGTCCGGTTCTTCGCCCCGCGCACGTTGAGCCGCCCCGTCGGCAGCCATGCCGTGCCGTGCCGGCCATTCCGGGTCGCCGCCACACAGTCGAACAGGTCCACCCCGCGGGCAATTCCCTCCAGCAGGTCCGCCGGAAATCCAACCCCCATAAGATAACGCGGCACCCCCGCCGGCAGGATCGGCGCCAGGTCGTCCAGCACCTGGTACATCACCGGTTTCGCCTCTCCCACCGAGAGCCCCCCGATCGCGATCCCCGTCCACGGCCCGCGCTCGACAATCCCCTCCAGCGAGCGCTTCCGCAGGTCCGGATGCGTGCCTCCTTGCACGATGGGCCAGAGCGTCTGGGACGTGAGGACGTGAGGACGTGAGGACGTGAGGGCGGCGTGGCGCCGTGCGCATCGATCGAGCCAGCGGAGCGACCGCTCCATCCCCTCTTCAGCCAGGGCCCACGGCGCCTGGCCCGGAACCACATGATCGAACTGCATCGCCACGTCGCTGCCGAGCGTCCACTGGATCTCCGTTGCCTTCTCCGGCGTGATGTGCCGCAGGCTGCCATCGACGTGGCTGCGAAATGTCACGCCCTCTTCCGTGATCTCCCGCAGTCCCGCCAGCGAGAACACCTGGAATCCTCCCGAATCGGTGAGGATCGGACGGTCCCAGTGCATGAAGCGATGGATCCCGCCCAGTGCCGCCACCGTCTCTTCGCCCGGTCGCAAATGGAGATGGTAGGTGTTGCCCAGCACGATCTGCGCACCGGTGCGACGCACCTCAGCGGGATGCAGCCCGCGCACCACCCCGTGTGTTCCCACCGGCATGAACGCGGGCGTCTGGATATTGCCATGCGGCAGCGTCAGCGTCCCCGCACGCGCCAGTCCTCGCTCAGCCTCCAGCCGAAACTCAAACACACGCCGATCCTTCGCTTCGCTCAGGATGACGAATGCTTCGCTCAGGATGACGAATGCTTCGCTCAGGATGACGAATGCTTCGCTGAGGATGACGAACGCTTCGCTCAGGATGACGAATGCTTCGCTCAGGATGACCAACGCCCGTGGCTCCTCCGCAGTCGCCGTTCCTCCTCACGCAGTTGCAGTTCCTCCTCACGCTGTCGCTGTTCCTCCTCACGTCCTCACGTCCTCACGTCCTCACGTCCTCACGTCTTGTTCAGGATCCGCTCGATCTGCCGCCGATGCACCAGGTCGTGACCGGCCGCCAGCCGCAGGTACACCCCGGCGCTCTCCGGTCCCCGCTCGCTGTGATGCCCCACGCGCGCCAACTGCGCCGGCGTGAACGCACTCCAGAGGCGCAAGTTGGCCACCCGCATCGCCGTCAGCATCGCCAGCGTCGTCGGCAGGTCCGCCGACGCGTAGCCGAACGCGAACGCCCACCCATCCTGGTCATAGCCGACGATCGCCGGTTCCCGCTCCGCCACGATCATCCGCGTCCGGTGCCCATGCACCAGCTCCGCGTCGTTGAGGTGCGCCACCACCTCCATCACCGACCACTTGTTCGGCGCTTCCGGCTTCCGGAGCCGCGCGTCGTCGAGGTTCCTGAGCTTGAGCCGGAGCCACTCCGGCAACTCAGCCAGTACGTCGAGCGGATCCCGCTGGCCGATCAGGGCGATTACCGCCTCGCGATAGGCGTTCGCATTGCCGACGGCCACGCCGGCGGGATTCGAGAATGTCATAGCACCACCATGGCGTCACCGTAGGAGTAGAAGCGATACCGCTGGGCCACCGCATGCCGATAGGCATCCATTGTTGGCTGGTAGCCGGCCAACGCCGACACCAGCATGAGCAGCGTGGAGCGCGGCAAATGAAAGTTCGTGATGAGGTGATCCACGACCCGAAACCGGTAGCCCGGCGTCACGAACAGCGCCGTCTCCGAGGTTCCCTCGCGCAACTTCCCGCCCTCATCCGCTGCACTCTCGAGTGCGCGCACCACCGTTGTTCCCACCGCCCACACCTGCCCGCCCGCCGCCCGCGTCTGGGCCACCGCTCGCACCAGCGCTGCTGGCACGTCATACCGCTCGGCGTGCATCACGTGGCCACGCAGGTCTTCCGACTCCACCGGCTTGAAGGTCCCCGGCCCTACCTCGAGGTCGAGATCCGCGATCTGCACGCCCCCCTCGGCGAGCCGGTCCAGCAGCGCACCGGTAAAGTGCAGCCCCGCCGTCGGTGCCGCGACCGATCCCTCCCGGCGCGCGTACACCGTCTGGTAGCGTTCCTCATCCACCGCGCTCGGCGCATGCCTGATGTACGGCGGCAGCGGCAGCTGCCCATACCGTGCGATCGCGTCCTCGGCGCTGGCGCCCACAAACCGCACGACGCGATTGCCGTCCTCCAGCACCTCGACCGTCTCCACGAATACATCCGCTGCGAGCGTGATCCGCTTGCCCGGCCGCATCGCAGTTCCCGGTCGCCCCATGGCGATCCAGGTGTCATTGGTGCCTGGATGGATGAGCAGCACCTCCGCCTCGCCGCCGGAGGGCCGGGTGCCGAGCAGTCGCGCGTGACGCACCCGTGTCGAGTTGAGGACCAGCAGGTCACCCGCGGGGATCAGCGAGACGAGATCCCCAAACATCGCATCTTTGAGCGGCGCTGAGCCCGCCTGCGCCCTGCGCGCCCTAAGCGCCCCCTCAACCACCAACAACCTGCTCTCGCCCCTCACCCCAACGGGCTCCTGCGCAATCAGTTCAGGCGGCAGCTCATAGTCGAAGTCGCTGAGTAAAAGCGGGCGATCAGCCACCAAAGATCGTCGTCTGCTGCGAAGGGGGCGTGAGGCCGAAGTGCTTGTACGCCAGCGCCGTGGCGCAGCGCCCCCGCTGGGTCCGCTCGAGGAATCCCTGCTGGATCAGGTACGGCTCGTAGACATCCTGCAGGGTGTCCGGGTCTTCACCTACCGCCACCGCCACCGTGCCCAGTCCCACCGGACCGCCGCCGAACTTCTCGATAATCGTGGTGAGGATCCGTGCATCCATGTCGTCCAGCCCGAACTCGTCCACGTTGAGCCGACTCAGCGCCTCCATGGCGACGGGGCCCGTGATCCGCCCGGCGGCCTTCACCTGCGCGTAGTCCCGCACCCGTCGCAGCAGGCGGTTGGCGATGCGAGGCGTCCCGCGGCTCCGCTGCGCCAGTTCGCGCGCGCCCTCTTCGTCCACCGGCACGTTGAGGATGCCCGCCGACCGGGTGATGATCCGCTGCAGTTCGCCGGGCGAGTAGAAGCCGAGGCGCTCCACGATCCCGAACCGCGCCCGCATCGGCGGCGTTAGCAGGCCGAACCGCGTCGTGGCCCCGATCAGCGTGAAGCGCTCGAGTGTCATCGGGATCGTCTGCGCATTCGGTCCGTCGCTGATCCGCACATCCACCCGGAAGTCCTCCATCGCCGGGTAGAGGAATTCCTCGAGCACCGGCTTGAGCCGGTGAATCTCGTCGATGAAGAGCATGTCCCCCGGCGCGAGACCGGTCAGCAGCCCCACGAGGTCGCCCGGCTTCTCCAGCACCGGGCCCGAGCTCACCCGGAGCTGCACCCCCATTTCGCGCGCCATCAGCATCGCGAGCGTGGTCTTGCCCAGCCCCGGCGGCCCGAAGAACAGCGTATGGTCGAGGGTGTCGCCCCGCTGCTTCGCCGCGTCAATCGCGATCTGCAGCGAGGACTTGACCTGCTCCTGGCCCACGAACTCGTCCAGCCGCGAGGGACGTAGCGCGGCATCCGCCGCCGGTTCATCCGGCAATACGTCGGGTGTCGTTACCTGCAGCCGCGGAGCGGTCACCGCAGTCTCGCGTCCCACCGCACCGGCGTTTCTCCCGGCACGACATCGTGCTTCGCCCCGCACGTGACGCACCGGTCCTTCGCGCGCGTGGTGTCGGCCGACACGAGCTTCCGGTTGGTCGACCCGCAACGCGTGCAGAGCCACTCGGCGGTCACTGCGGCTACCGGCATGAATCCCCTCTCCCGTTTCGCATTCCCCGTCTCCCGCTCACTTCTGCAGCGACTTGAGCGCGCCGCGGATCAGTGACGCCGCGTCATCCGGTCCATTCAGCAGCGCCGACTGTACCGCCCTGTCTGCCTGTGCCGGTGGGTACCCGAGCGCGACCAGTGCGCGCACCGCTTCCTCCGCAGGCCCCAGGGCCGCCACCGGCGACGGCGATACCGCGATCTCCTCCAGCTTGTCCTGCAGCTCGAGCACCAGGCGCTCGGCCTTCTTCTTTCCGATGCCTGGGACGCTGCTCAACGCCGCCAGGTCCTTGCTCCGGATGGAGCGCACCGTCCGGTCACCACCCAGCGCGGAGATCAGCGCCAGCGCCAGCCGCGGCCCGAACCCGCTCGCGCCGAGCAGTTTCTGGAACACTTCGCGCTCCGTCGGGCGGTCGAATCCATAGAGCGCCCAGCCATCCTCCCGCACCACCAGCTCGGTATGGAGACTGATCCGCGCGCCGTTCTGCGGCAGCCGCTCGAGCACTCCCAGCGGCACCCGCACTTCGTACCCGACGCCCCCGTCTGTCGCGAGGACAATGGTCTCGCCACTTCTCCCCGAGAGAACTCCAGACACATGCGCGATCATCCTGCCGCCTTGCCGCCCTGGCTTCCTGCCGCTCTGCTCAGCGGGCGGCTTTGCCGTCCGCTGAGCAGCAAGTGAGTCAGCGCTATCGCCACTCCATCCGCGGCGTCCGCCGGACTCGGCGCCGTCTTGAGCCGCAGCAGCTGCGTCACCATGTACGCCACCTGCGGCTTGAGCGCGCTCCCCGTGCCCACTACCGTCTTCTTCACCAACCGTGGTGCGTACTCCGCGATGGTCACCTGCGCCGTTTCCGCCGCCAGCAGGATCACGCCCCGCGCATGGCTCAGCACCGCCATGGTGTGCACGTTCTTCGAGTAGAACGCCGTCTCCACCGCGACGATGTCGGGCTGGTGACGCGCGATCAGCTCGGCGATGCCATCGTGGATGAGACGGAGGCGGGCGGGAAGGGACTCGTCCGGCCGCGTACGCAGGATCCCGCACTCGACCAGGCGATACGGCGCACGGGGCAGGGCATCCACCACCCCGTACCCCAGCGTCGCCGTGCCCGGGTCGACGCCGAGGACGCGCAATCCCGTGATCTCAGGCCTCGGCGGCCGCGAGATGCGACGCGTCGATGTCGAAGTTGGAAAACACCTTGGAGACGTCGTCCAGCTCCTCCAGCACTTCCATCAGCTTCAGCAGCCGCTCAGCGTCGGCCCCGTCCACCTTCACGGTGTTCTTCGGCACCTGCGCCAGTTCCGCCGAGTCGCTCGTGAAACCCTTCGCCTTGAGCCCGTCCATCAGCGCATGCACCGTGAACGGCGACGTCGAGACCACGTACTGGTCGCCCTCCCGCGCAAAATCCTCGGCGCCCGAATCGAGTGCCGCTTCGAGCGCCTTCTCTTCATCGAACTTCGTCGCGTCGATGTAGATGAGCCCCTTGTGATCGAACATCCACGCCACCGATCCCGTCGCACCCAGGTTGCCATGGTTGCGGCTGAACGCGTGACGCACTTCGGCGACGGTGCGATTCGGGTTGTCCGTGGTGGCCTCGATCAGGATGGCGGCGCCGCCCGGGCCATAGCCCTCGTACGTGAGCTCCACGTACAGCGCACCCTCGAGTTCGCCGGTGCCCTTCTTGATGCCGCGCTCGATGTTTTCCTTCGGCATGTTCACGGCCCGCGCGCTGTCGATGGCCAGGCGCAGCCGCGCATTCCCGCCGGGGTCGCCGCCACCGGCCCGCGCCGCCACGGTGATTTCCCGGATGCACTTGGTCCAGACGGAGGCACGACGCGAGTCGGTCACCGCCTTCTTCCGCTTGATCTGCTTCCACTTGCTGTGGCCGGCCATCGCCACGGACTCCTTGCTCGATGGGACCCGCTGGAATGACGGAAACATAAGCCGGGCCACAGCTTGCAGCAACGCGAGCGTTGACCCCAGCCGCCCGTCTGGCTACTCTCCTCGCCCTATGCGACTCCACCGATTGCTGCTGCCGCTCGGCACTGTCCTCGCCCTCTCCGCCTGCAAGAAAGAGAAGCCGGTTGAGGTGCCCAGCGCCCTCGACGTCTTTCCGGCCATCATCTTGCCTCCCAATGCGTCCTTCGTGTCCAAGTCGGGCAGCAAGGAGGCGCTTGCGGTGCTGCTGCGCACGGCCATGAAGCCCGAGGCGGCCGCCAATTACTATCGCCTCGCGCTTCGCCCGCCCTCGTGGCGCCTCGTCGGCGACTCGAAGGACAACAACGGCGCCACGCTCCTGTACGCCGAGCGCGGCGGACGACCCCTCTGGGTGCGCATCTGGCCCGACTCCGAGTTCAACGCCACCTTCGTCGAGATGACCGGCGCCGTCGCCAAGCTCCATCCCGATTCCACCATGGCGCCCACCGACAGTGAGGCGATTGCCGCCGGCCAGCTACCCCAGCCCGCCGCGACGTTCAAGCCCATGGCTCCACCCCGGATGGTGCAGCCCAGGTAGCCTGCAGTCGTGAGTCGTGAGTCGTGAGTCGTCAGGCAGTCGTGAGTCGTGAGTCGTGAGTCGTGAGTCGTGAGAAACCTCAGGGCTCAGGCTATCTGCCCGCTGTTGACTGCCTGCCGACTGCTGACTGTCGACTGCCGACGATCCTCGTAAAGACGTCCCCGGCTTCCGCTCCCAGCGTTTCCCGCACCGGGGCCGTGAGTTGCTGCAGGGCCATCGCCGCCGGACGCGTCCCCGGATCGCGCAGTAACGCCATTGTCCCGGCCAGGGCGCGCCGCAATGGCGGCGACAGGCTCAGTCGCGCCAGACGCCGCTCCAGCGCCTCGATCCGCCGCCGCTGGGCTCGCTCCGGCAGCGGCGGGACCAGCCCCTGATCCAGCGCCACCCGCGCCGTCAGCCAGACGGCGAACAGCCCCTCCCGCCGCGGTCCCCGCGCGGAGGCCGCCAGCAGCTCGAGCAATGGATCAGCCGAATCCGTACTGGTCATCCCTCCTCACTCCTCACGCAGTCGCGGTTCCACCTCACGCTCGTTCAGTTCCTCCTCACGCCGTCGCAGTTCCTACCGCTGTAGCCACCCTCTCCGATGAAATCTCCCTCAGGCATTTGTGGTGTCCCAGCGGACATACCGGCCCTCCCTGCGCACTGCACGGACGGCAACTCAGTGTCACCTCCAGCACCGTCGCGGGTGACCGGTAGGGGAAAAACCCGAACTGCCGCACGGTCGGACCGAACAGCGCCACCACCCGCGTCCCCACTGCCGTGGCGAGGTGCATGAGACCGGTATCGCCACTCACCGCCACTCGAGCCATCCGCAGCACCGCCGCCGTCTCCATGAGGCCGAGCGCCCCGGCGGTGGACACCGCATTCGCCCCGCCGGCCCCGGCGATTGCCGCACCCTCGTCCCGGAAGTCCGTACCCGTCAGCACGGCGACGTCGTACCCCTGCGCCACCAGTGTCCGACTCAGCGTCTCCCAGTGCGGGGTGGGCCACCGCTTGGTAAAGTGCGCCGCGCCCGGCGCCAGGGCCACAATCGGCCGGCTGATTCCCAGTCCATGGCGCTCGAGCCAGGTCGCCGCACTTGCCGTGGCTGCCGGCCCGATCCCTACATCCGCCGGCCCGCCGTCCGGCGTCACGTTCAGGTCCCGTGCCGCCTCGAAGTACCGTTCCGCCTCCGGCAACGCATCGCCGTAGATATCCCGCTTGGTGTGCACCAGCATCCACCTTGCTATCCGTCGCTTGCTGTACCCGCGCCACTGCCCCGGCACCAGCAGTCTCAGGAGACGGGTACGCGCCACGCCATGCAGGTCCAGCAAGTGCGTGAACTGGCGCGCCCGGAGCCGCGTCGCCAGCGCCCGCAATTCCTCAGTCCTGGGATCGAACGTCATCACCTCCACCCCTGCCGGATGATCCGCCACCAGCGGCGCGAACCCGGGCCGAGTCAGGTAGATGATCTCCGCCTCCGGGTGTCGTGTCCGCAGCGCCCGCACCAGCGGCGTCGTGAGGATGACGTCGCCCATGGAGCTGAGGCGGACCAGGAGGATGCGAAGGGGCACCATAGACGGGAGACGGGAGACGGGAGACGGGAGACGGGAACAGTAGTAGAAACCTACCTCCTCACTCCTCACGCTGTCGCCGTTCCCCCTTACGCTGTCGCCGTTCCTCCTCCCGCCGTCGCAGTTCCTCCTCACGCCGTTAGCTTTGTCCCATGCCCCGCCCCCGCTCCATCCTCTGGGTCGACGATGAAATCGCGTCCCTGACCTCACACGTCATGTTCCTGGAGGAGCAGGGCTTTACCGTCGACACCAGCGCCCACGGCGACGACGCCCTCGTCATGCTGCAGCGCCAGCCCTACGGTGTCGTCCTCCTCGACGAACAGATGCCGGGCCGCCGCGGGCTCGAACTGTTCCGCGCCATCCGCGAGCTCGACCAGTCGATGCCGGTCGTCATGGTGACCAAGAGCGAGGAGCCCGAGACCTTCAAGGACGCCCTGGGTGCCGAGATCTCCGACTATCTCGTCAAGCCGGTCAACCCGCGCCAGATCCTCACCGTCATCACTCGCCTGCTCGAGGGCGACCGCATCCGGCAGCAGCGGCTCTCCCGCGACTTTGCCGCCCGGTTCCGCGACCTCGAGGCCCGCCGCGGCGCGGCACTGGGCTGGCGCGAGTGGATCGAGCTCGTCGTCGAGCTCGCCGAATGGGAAGTGCGCCTCGGCCAGGCGGAGGAGCCCGGCCTCCAGGACGCCCTCCGCACCCTGCAGGAGAGCCTCCGCAAGGACTTCGCGAAGTTCCTCCAGCGCCATTACGCCAACTGGCTTCGCGATGGCCGCGCCGATCGCCCGCCACTCTCGGTGGATATCGGTGCGGAGTTCCTCCGGCCGGCACTGCAGGCCCATGGCAAGGTGCTGCTGGTGGTGGTGGACTGTCTCCGCCTCGACCAGTGGGCCATGATCCGTCCCCTGATCGGTGAACTGTTCGACATCGAGACGTCGCACTACTTCTCCATCCTGCCCACCGCCACGCCGTACGCGCGCAACGCGATCTTCTCGGGGCTCTTTCCGTCCGAGATCAAGCAGCGCTATCCCAAGTGGTGGGCCGACCAGGACGAGACCAGCCTCAACGCGCACGAAGGCCAGTTGCTGGTGGAGCAGCTGAAGGACATCTGCGGCACGCCGGTGCCGGTGCGCTACGAGAAGGTGTTCAGCGCCCAGGACGGCGAGGCCCTCCTGCGCCGGTTGCCCGCTCACCTGCAGCAGCCGGGCGTCACCGCCCTGGTGTTCAACTTCATCGACCAGCTTACGCACGGCCGCTCGGAGAACTCCACCCTCTTCGAGGTGGCGCGGGACGCCCGTGCCATGCGCGCACTGACCCGCACCTGGTTTGAGCGCTCGCCCCTCCTCGATGCCCTGCGCGAGGCGGAGCGGCGCGGGGTGCCGGTGCTGCTGACCACCGACCACGGCAGCATTCACTGCCACACGCCGGCCACCGTCTTCGCCCGACGCGACACGTCCAGCAACCTCCGCTACAAGTTCGGCGACGACCTGCGGGCCCAGGACGAGGACGCCGCCATCGTGGTCGACGACCTGCTGAGCTACGGGCTCCCGCCCCGCGCGCCGGGCACCAGGCTCCTGCTGGCCACCGGTGATCGCTTCTTCGTCTATCCCACCAAGCTGCGCGAGTACCAGGGAAGGTATCGCGGCGCGTTCCTGCATGGCGGTGTCGCGCCGGAGGAAGTCATCCTCCCGATCGCCCTCCTCCTGCCGAGGCGCGGCTAGCGGTGCGCGACGAAACCAGCAGGCTGCTCGCGCTCGCCCGCCCGTACCGCGGGCTGCTGATCGGCGCCCTGCTCTGTTCGTTTACCGCGTCGGCGCTCGACGGCATCACCATCGTGCTCATGGTGCCGCTACTCAAGCACCTCTTCGGCACTGCCGGCGCCATGCGCACCGGGGCCACGCCCCTCGAGCACTGGCTCACCGATACCTTTGCCCCGCTTCTGGCCAACACCACGCCCGGCCAGGCCGTCGCGCGCATGGCCGTCGTCCTCGGCGTGGGCCTGCTGCTCAAGAACCTCGCCGACTACGCCGCATCCCAGTTCAACACCCGCATGCAGGAGGGACTGGTCGCGAGCCTCCGCCGCAAGCTCTACGACCACCTGCTGCGGCTCGACCTCGGCTTTTTCCATCGCACCCGCACCGGGCTCCTGGTCACGGCGCTGATCAATGAGACCGACCAGGCCAAGGGCATCGTCACCGCATCGATGGTGACCCTGATCCGGAACATCTTTCTCCTGCTCACCACGCTCGTCATCCTCGGGAGCATTTCCTTCCGCCTGACGCTGCTGAGCCTGGTCGTCGTGCCGCCGCTGGTGCTGGTCCTGCGCACCATCACCCGCCGCATCCGCCGCCACTCCCGCGACCGCGCCGACGAGCGCGGCGAGCTCGCCGCCCTCGCCACCGAACGCCTGGCGGGGATCCGGCTCGTGCGGACCTCCGATGCCGCCCCCATAGAGGGAGCGCGGTTTGCGGACGCCGTCGACCGCTATCGCAAGCGCGTGGTGCGCACCGGCCGATTCTCCGCGCTCACGTCCCCGATGAGCGAGACCGTCGCCGCCATTCTCATCATGCTCGTCGTCTATGCCGGCACCAATCCGCACATCCTCGGCCTCTCGGCGCCACTGGCGCCCGAGGTCATCATCGTCTTCCTCCTCTCGACGCTGCGGCTTACCTCGCCCATCAAGGCCATTTCCCAGTTTCCCACCAGCTGGGCGCAGGGCATGGCGAGCGTGGAGAAGGTGTTCTCGCTCCTCGATGAGCCGGTGCTGGAGACGGATGACGGGCCCACGCGGAAGGCGACGTTCAGCCAGGACCTCGTCTACGACCACGTGAGCTTCGAGTACGAGACGGGCGCGCGGGTACTCCACGATATTGCCTTCCGCGTCACCCCGGGCCAGGTGGTGGCGCTCGTCGGTCCGTCCGGGGCGGGGAAGAGCACGCTCGTCGACCTGCTCCCGCGGCTCCGCGAACCCACGGTGGGTCGCGTCCTCCTCGACGGCGTGCCACTCACCGACGTGAGCCGCTCATCGTTGCGCCGCCTGCTCGGTGTGGTGAGCCAGGATACAGTGCTGTTCCATGAGAGCATCCACGCCAACATTGCCTATGGCGTACCAGGTGCCACCCGCGCCGATGTCGAGCGCGCCGCCGAGGCGGCCAACGCCCACGAGTTCGTGACCCGCCTGCCCCAGGGATACGACACCATCATGGGGGAGCGCGGCATGCGCATCTCCGGCGGGCAGCGCCAGCGCATTGCCATCGCCCGCGCCCTGCTCCGCAACGCCCCGATCCTCATCCTCGACGAGGCCACCAGCGCGCTCGACACCCAGTCCGAGCGCCTGGTGCAGGAGGCCATCGAGCGGCTCATGGCCAATCGCACCGTGCTCGTCATTGCCCACCGGCTGGCGACGGTGCGTCAGGCTGATGAGATTCTCGTGCTCGACGAGGGTCGCATCGTCCAGCGGGGCAGCCATGCCGAGCTGCTCGCTGCCGGTGGCCTGTATCGTCGCCTGTACGAACTCCAGTTCCGTGATGACGTGGAGCCTGCCATGCCGGTTGCTTCAGGGGAGATGCGCGCATGAACGGTCCGTTCGCCGGTACCCGCGTGCTGCTGGTGGATGTGGAGACGGATCCCACCGGGCACGCAGGGCTGCGCAAGCGGGCGCTCGAGCGACTCGGCTGTGTGGTGGCGACCTGCGACCTCAAGGAGCGGAAGGGCCTCATTGCCCGCTGGCGCGGCGGCAGCGCCCAGGACCGACTCGGCAAGGCGGTGCTGCAGCATCAGGCCCAGGTGGTGCTCGTCATCGAGAGCGCCGAACTCACGGCCGGCATGGTCACCAGCCTCAAGCGTGGCTCCGATGCGGTCTGGGCCGCCTGGTTCATTGGCGAGACCCAGTCGCTGCCGCTCATGGAAGCGCTGAGCGCCGCCTACGATGTGCTGTTCGTGCCCGGCACCGACCTGGTCCAGCAGCTCCGCGGCCCCTCCCGTCCGCCCACCATTCACCTGCCGCCGGGATGCGACCCCTCGGTGCATCGCCCCATGCGTGCCCGGGACCAGTTCCGCGCCAACGTGGTCTTCGTCGGTGCCGCCACGCCCCGCCGGGAGCAGCTGCTGGCGGAGCTGGTTGGCTTTGGCCTCGCCATCTGGGGATCAGGATGGCGCCGCACCCCGCTCAAGGACTACTGCCGCGGCGAGTCGCTGGACCTGGAGGACTATGTCCGTGCCTACGCCGGCGCGTCGGTGGCAGTGAATGTGCACCGCGAGGGCTCCGGCAACGGCGGCACCGCCACCGGCTGCAACCAGCGCCTGTTCGAGTTGGCGGCCATCGGCGTGCCACAGATCGTGGACCACCGCGTTGACTTGCCCCTGGCGTTCGATGCCGGTCGCGAACTCCTCACGTTCGACACCAGCTCGGACTTGAAGCTGCTGGTGCAGGAACTGCTGAACGATTCCACCACGGCGGACCGCCTCGCGCAGGCCGGTCGCAGGCGGGCGCTGGCGGAGCACACGTACATGCATCGGCTGGGCGCGATCCTGGGGGCGACGAAGCGCTGACTTTTGTCATCCTGAGCGCAGCGAAGGATCGAGTCGCCATCCGGGAGATATGCGCGGTCAGCGAGGCCCTGCGGCCCTCCCGGTGAGCGAGGCCCTGCGGCCCTCCCGGCACACGCTCGCGCACCGGATGCAACCCTCCCAAACTCGGCCCCCGCGCTCGGACGGTGCCTGTCGGGCCGCAGGACCCCGCTCACCGCGCGACAGCGTACTCGCGCAAATAGCTTTCGGCCATCACCCGATGCGTGAACAATCGCTCCACCCGCGCTCGGCACGCTTCCGCCTCGATGCCAACTATCGACGCCCTGCCCGCGACGAGCTCCTCGATGCTATCCCCCAGCACCCCCACATCCGTTGTCACGATCTCCGGCAATGATCCTCGGTGCGTGCCCAGCACCGGTGTTCCGCTCGCCAGGGCCTCAATCAGTGTCAGCCCGAACGGTTCATCCCATAGCGCGGGCATCCACAGGCACCGGGCCCCGGCGAGCAGCTCGGCTTTTCTCTCCCCACCCACACTGCCCACAAACGAAATGCCCCGCCGCAGGCTCGGCCTCCACCCACCCGCCAGCACCAGCCGTCGCCCCGCCTGCTGTGCACCCGCAATCGCCCATTTGTACCCCTTGACCGAGTGCAGTCGCCCCAGGAACAGGTCGTAGTCGCCCTTCTGCGCCCGGAACCGGTATTCCGACAGGTCCAGCCCGTTGTACACAAACCTCGTGCTGCCGAAGCGCTGCGCATGATTGGCACTGAGATAGATCGTGTTGGGGGGGAGAACGGTGCCGGGTGGCGGATTGCCATGCAGGGTCCACACGAATGGCAGCGGCGGTGGCAGGTGCAGCTGGCGATGGCTATGCACGATGTCCACTCCTGGCGGCAGCAGCGGCGAGACATCAAAGTCGCCCTGCTGGAGCGATCGATGATCGGCCTCGACCACGGTGGCCTCGCGCATGCGAGTGCCGCGGGACGCGACCAGCGTAACCCGGTGGCCAAGGTCAACCAGCCCGCGGGCCAGCCAGGTCACGACTCGCTCGGTCCCGCCGTATCCGCGCACCGGCAGCCGGGCATTCATGATGAGGGCGACATGCATCGAGCGTCAATATAGCTTTCGTGCTGGAGCATCCCTTCAACGGCGTCTGTGCCGCCATTTAAGTATCCATCCGCGTATGGTGACCGAATGAGAGCCGGCGTGGTGCCGCTGACTGTTGTGATACCCACGCTGGATGAGGCTCCGCGTATCGTGGCTTGTCTCGGCAGCGTGGAGTGGGCCGCCGAGGTGATCGTGGCTGATGCGGGCTCGAGTGACGCCACGGTGGCGCTGGCTCGCGCCGCCGGTGCCACGGTGCTCGAGCGCTGTGGACCGACCATCGCGGCGCAACGCAACGCCGCCATCGCTCGCGCCGCGCACCCATGGGTGCTGACACTCGACGCAGATGAGATGGTGCCCCCGGATCTGGCGGCGGAGCTGACGGCCGTGACGCAGGCACCCAGCCGCGGCGCGTACCGCATGCGCCGTCGAAGCTTCTATCTGGGCCGAGAGCTCACGCGCGGTCACTGGGGACACGACTGGGTGGTGCGCCTCTTTCCGCGGGAGCGTCGCTATGTGGAGCAGCGGGTGCACGAGGCGCTGGAGTCAGTGGCCGACGTCGGGACCCTTCATGGCACGCTGCTCCACGAGCCATATCGCGACCTCGATCATCATCTCGACAAGCTTATCCGGTACAGCGCGTGGGGGGCACAGGATCTGTTCGACCGGGGACGACGCGCACGTCTCTGGGACCTCACGGGCCGCCCCACGTGGCGCTTCTTCAAGGCCTGGATCGTGGAGGGTGGCGTGCTGGATGGCCGGTACGGCGTCATCTCGGCCGGTCTCGGCGCGTGCGCTACCTTCTTCAAGTATGCGCACCTCTGGGAACTCGAGCAGCGTCGCTAAGATGATGTCAACACCGCGTGTTATCGGTTGCACCTTCGTGTCCAACGCCATTCGCCTGGATTTTCCGGTCGTGCCCGCGATCCAGTCGATCCTGCCGCTATGCGATGAACTGATCGTGAATGTCGGCCCGTCGGAGGACGCGACGCTCGATCTCATCCATGGGATCGAGGATCCCCGTATCCGGGTGATTCACGGCGAATGGGACCGCGCCGCGGGGAGCCGGATGTTGTCAATCGAGACGCAGCGAGCGCTTGACGCGGCACAGGGGGACTGGGCGGTCTACATCCAGGCCGACGAGGTCCTGCACCAGGCGGGAGTCCCCCTCCTGCGCGAGGCCATGGCCGCCGCCGGCGACGACGCGCGGGTTGAGGGCCTGCTTGTAGACTACCGGCACTTTTACGGCTCATTCGACTGGATCGCCACGAACCGGGCCTGGTATCCGGATGAAGTCCGCGTCGTGCGCCTCGGTGCCGGCGTGCACAGTTTCCGTGATGCACAGGGATTCCGGGTCGGCCCTGACGACCGGCGCATCCGTGCCCGCCGCACTGGCGCCATCATGCACCACTACGGGTGGGCGCGACCGCGCTGGGCGCTCGAGGCAAAGCATGAGGCGGATTCCACGATCTACGAACAAGCGGCACCGCGCCCAGCGCCGGTAACTGGATGGACCTACGGGCTGGAGCGATTCACCGGGAGTCATCCTGCCGTGGCGCGCGACTGGATCGCTGCCCGTACCGGGCCACCGATCCAGTTTGGCCCGGTGCGTCTCCGTGGGCAGCTTCGCCTCATCGCATCGGGCGTCTTCGAGAAGCTCACCGGGTGGAGACCATTTCCCTACCGGAACTACGTCGAGGTGTGAGCCGCCCCTTTGCGGGACTCAGGATTCTCCTGGTCGCCTCCTTCAACCGCAGGTACCACCAAATCGGCTTCGACATGGCGCGTGCCCTGCGCAATCTCGGCTGCGCGGTGGCGCGCCAGGAGGACGGCCCGCGCTGGATCTACTCCATCTGGAGTGTCCCGCTGGAGCGGAGGCTGGATCGCGCTCTCCGCCGCCATGCCCCCGACGTGGTGCTGGTCTATCGGGGTGAGCGGCTGGACCCGGCCGCCATCGCCGACCTTCGGCATCGGTCGAAGGCGCGCTGGGCCAACTGGTTCCCCGACGATCCCCACCTGCTCGAGCTGAGCCTGAGGCTGGCGCCGGCCTACGACGCCTTCTTCACCCACGACAGTTATAGTGCCGCGCGGCATCGCGAACTCGGCCACCCCACTCACTACCTGCCGTTCGGGGTCGATCCTGTCCGACTCCGACCCGTTGCGGTCGCCGAGCGGCATCGCTCCGCGCTCACGTTTGTGGGTACGCGCGATGCACCCCGCGCCCACCTGCTCGATGCCATCGCAGACCTGGGCCTGTCCGCCTGGGGACCCGGCTGGCCTCGCGGTCCACGTTACGGCAACGACTTCATCCGTGCGCTCGCCGGTGCCGACATCGGCCTCAATGTGCATCAGCAGGTACCGCCGATCGGCGATCCAGCCCGCTACGGCCATGGCGCCAATCTCCGCGTCTTCGAGCTCGCCGCCCTCGGCACGCCCCAGCTCTGTGATGCGAAGGCCGACATTGACGCGCTCTTTGTGCCCGGTCAGGAAATCGTCCTGTACCGCGACATCCCGGAGCTGCGAGAGCAGGTGGAACGCATGAGGCGGGATCCTGCCTGGCGCGCGTCGCTTGGTCGAGCGGCGCGCGCGCGCGTGCTCGCCGAGCACACGTGGGAACATCGTCTCCGCACACTCCTCACCATAGCGCTCCAGTGAGGCAGCTGTGCTGACAGTGAAGATTTCGACCGCTGCACGCGACTGGCCGTGGCTTCGGCAGACGCCGGGTGGCAACGGCGTCTGGGGCAATTGCCGGTTTGTCGTCGATGAGCCGGTCGAGTCCTGCGACCTCTGGGTCGTCTACGATGGACTGCTCGAACCCGAATCCACCCGGTGCCCTCCTGCCAGGACCCTGTTCATCACGGCCGAGCCTCCCGGCGTCAAGCTCTACCGCCCCCGCTTTGTGGAACAGTTCGGCGCGGTGCGCACCTGTCACCGCCAGATCGTGCATCCGAACGTCACGCTCGGCCAGCCTGCGCTTCCCTGGCACGTCGGCCGCAGGCAGCAGGCGCACCAGAACCTCGCCTTCACCTGGGACTACGATGCGCTGAAGGGGGTATCCTCATTTCCGAAGAGCCGACTCATGTCGGTGATCAGTTCGGACAAGGTCCAGACTGCCGGCCATCGGCGTCGGCTGGTGCTGGTACGCAAACTGAAGACTTACTTCGGTGATCGGCTCGATGTCTTCGGGCGCGGCATCTGCGAGGTGGAAGACAAGTGGGACGCGATCGCGCCCTATCGCTACCACATCGCACTCGAGAACGGAGTCTACCCGGACTACTGGACCGAAAAGCTCTCCGACGCCTTCCTGGCCGGGGCCTTCCCGCTCTATCTCGGCTGCCCCAATGTGGGGGAATACTTTCCTGCCGGCAGCTTCACCCCACTCGATGCCAGCGATCCTGCGCGCGCCATCGCCGTCATCGAACAGGCGATTGCCGATCAACGTTATGAGCGCTCCATTGGCGATCGTGCGGAGGCGCGCCGACTCGTGCTCGATCAGTACAACCTCTTTCCGCTCCTGGCGGACATGCTCGCAGCCTTCCCGCCCAGCGGCGATCGGGTGCCGACGACGCTCAGGCCGGAGACGGACTTTCCCCGCCGCTCAAAGCTCGGGCGCATCCTCCAGCGACGTCGTGAGGGCCCCGGCTGATCGCTCCAGCAGGAACATTCCGCAGGCGTAGTTCTGGTCACGCACGTCGGAAGGCGACGCAACCGGCAGGAACCGCCCTCCGTCGTCCACCGCAGCGAATTCACGAAGCACCAGCCCCTCCTCGCCAGTCCACCGCTCGATCATCGCCGGATCGTGTACCCGATGCGCGTTGAACGCGACGCTCGGCCGGCCCACAGGCAGCGCGAAGTAGAGCTGTCCACCTGCTGCCAGCACCCGTGCCAGCTCAGCGAACGCCTTCCGCGTCCCCAGCGGGTCGATCGGGTCCCCATAGCGACCCAGGCCGATATGCTCGGCGACATGGAGGCAGGACAGCGAGGGCACGCTGCGGTCGGGGAAGGGAAGGCTCAGGACGCTTCCCGCCCGTGACTCGAGGTTCTCCACCTGTCCAAGGAACGGGCGCACGTCGATGAACACCACCTGGGTGACGCTGGCGAGACAGGTCACCCACCCGATCTGTCCGGCGACGTCGATGTGCCGCAGCGGGCGAGTACGCGTGATGTGTCGGAAGGCCCAGGCGCCGAGGTAGACGTAGTGCGCGTCGAATCCGTGGGACGTTGTGCGCTCTTCCAGCATTGGCTTGAGGGTCACGCGCGACCACGGTTCCGCCCCGGGAGCCTGCATGTAGGCCCGAAGGTCTTGCAGGTATCTTGGCAGGGCGAGGAGTCTGGTGAACGGCTTCATGTGCGTCCTCTCATGGCAGGAGAACCATGCTGGTTGTCAACCTGATTGGCGGCATCGGAAACCAGATGTTCCAGTACGCCTCCGCCTGGGCGCTGGCGAGCGAGCACGGCATGGAGCTCAAGCTCGACATTTCCGACTTCCACCGATTCCCTCCTCGTCAATACCTGCTCGATCACTTCCGCGTTGACGCTGTCATTGCGCGGCCCGACGAGCTCGCCATGTTCGACAAGGACTCGAACCGCATCCGCGCCGCGACGCGCAAGTTCGTGGCGCGTCTCCGCGGCAACAACCGCGTCACCGGCCGCACCATTTTTGAGCGGGGTTTCCCCCGGCAGAAGATCGCGCTGGACCCCACCGTCGATACCCTCCTCATCGGGTACTGGCAGTCCGAGCGCTACTTCCTGCCCATCGCGCGCCAGCTTCGACACGTCTTCACCCTCAAGACCCTCCCGGATGCGCGTACCCAGCGCCTGCTCGACGAGATCGACCGGACTCCTGCCGTGAGTCTCCACGTTCGCCGCGGAGACTACGTCTCCAATCCGGTGGTTCAGAAGAAGCACGGCTTGGTGAGCCCGGATTATTATGCCGCCGCGGTCGCGCATATGCTTGCGCACGAGCCGCAGGCGCGCTTCTACGTCTTCTCCGATGACATGGAGTGGGTGCGCGCCAATCTCCCGATTGCCGCTCCCGTCGAGTACGTAGACCTGAACGGTCCCGACCAGCCCCACGAGGACCTTCGCCTCATGAGTCGCTGCCGGCATCATATCATCGCCAACAGCAGCCTCAGCTGGTGGGGTGCGTGGCTCAACCCCGACCCCCACAAGGTGGTTGTCGCCCCGCGCCAGTGGTTCAGTGCCCAATCCGGGCGCGACGCCCGGGATATTGTTCCGCCCACCTGGGTCCGCCTTTAGGCGCGTCTCCCGTCTCCCGTCTCCCGTCTCCCGTTCCCTAGCCCCCGTGCACCGTGTACCGTTCACGGTTCGCCTCGTTGCCTTGGTCCGGAGATCCCAATGATGCGCCCGCAGTTGTTGCTCACCTACGACTTCCCGCCCATGAGCGGCGGCATTGCGCGCTGGATGGGCGAGCTCGCGCGGCGCTATCCCCAGGGCAGCATGGTCGTCAGCACTGGCCAGGTGCCCGACAGCGACGAGGTAGACGAGCGCCTGCCCAATCGGGTCGATCGCCTCGCGCTGCCGGTCAAGCGCCTCAAGACGCTGCAGGGCATCCTCACCTGGTCCAGGCATGCCTCGGTACTCGCCCGCACCCTCGACGCCGAGTTCATCTGGTGCGGCACCCTCAAGCCCGCGGCGTATCCCGCCAAGTGGGTCCGCGAGCGGGTCGGCACTCCCTTTGGTGTGATCGCTCACGGCAGCGACTTCCTCACCCTCCGCCATGAGACTCATCGCTCCGCCATCAAGCGGCGGGTGTCGAAGGGCCTGCTGGACGCGGCGTCGGTGATCGTTGCCAACAGCAACTGGACCCGCGATCTCTGCCTCTCCGTCCTCGGCGAGCTCGGCGTAGCGCTCCCCGAGGATCGCGTCCGCGTGGTTCCGCCCGGCACTGACCCGGAGTTCTTCCGCGCCGGGATCGACACGAAGGCGGTGCAGGCAAAGTACGGTCTCGAGGCGGGACGCTGGCTCCTCACCGTGGCGCCGCTCGCGCCGAGCAAGGGTGTGGACACCGTCCTGCGGGCCTTGGCCACCGCCAACGGCGAGTTCGCCGATCTTCGCTATGCGGTGGTGGGCGCCGGCGCCGAGCTGGCGCCGCTCAAGGCCCTGGCGAAGAAGCTCGGCGTTACTCAGCGCGTGCGTTTCCTGACGGAAGTGCCCGACGCCGACCTGCCCGCGCTCCATAATCTGGCGACGGTGTACGTCGGCCTTTCGCGCCAGACGGGCCTCGATGTGGAGGGATTTGGCATCTCCTTCGCCGAGGCCGCAGCGTGCGGCCGGCCCGTCATCGCGGCCCGAAGCGGCGGCATTCCCGATGTGGTCGCGGATGGGGAGACGGGACTGCTCGTCAACGCCGAGAAGCCCGACGAGGTCATGGTGGCGCTGGGGCGGCTGCTGAAGGATGCGAAGCTGGCGGCGAAACTGGGCAAGGAGGGCAGGGCCCGAGTGGAGCGCTTCCAGAACTGGGATCGCGTCACCCGCGACCTGCGCGCGATTGCCCAGGAGTTCGCCAGCGACATTGCGAGATCAGGCTAGGTAACAGGTTGGGCCAGTCGGGCGGGGCGCCCGGCTTCGGGGAAAGGAGAACGCACCGGTGCATCGGATCGAAGGGGAACTCCGGCGTGCGTTCTCC
>JANNSD010000155.1:0-3090 GCA_031402225.1 Gemmatimonadota bacterium
GAACCGATCGCGCAGGCCGAGGTGCAGCAGGTCAGTCGGGACCTCGCCGCGCTGGGCCCTCGAACCGAGGTGGCACGCGTTCAGTGAGCGGTGATCAGCACCCCCCCGTTCCTGGATTGCGGTCGCGCGGGTCTCGCGCGGGCAGGGTCCCGTCGACTCGCAGCGCATAGCTGTCCTGGGCCTGGTTCCCGTCGTAGCGTATCGACTGCAGGATCATGACGGGCCGGGTGGCGCTGCTTGTCGCGCTGTACCAGTTGTGGGTGGACTCGGTGTAGACCGGTCCGCAGCGCACCAGCTTCACCGTGAGGCCCTTCTCGTAGAGCACGCCGAGCATGTGCTCTCCTTTCGGGTGCATGCTCATTTCCTCGAAATAGATCGTCCTGACCTGGGTGGAGGTTCCGCTCGCAATGACGGAGAACTCCCGCCCGGCGAGGGTCACCTGGCCGGTCTGCAGCAGGGGGCCCGGATCGCCCTTGTAGTTCAAGTTTCCCGGCCTGGGCCCGTCGGGGTTCCAGGCGATCCCGGACGACAGCGCCACCATCACCTTCCAGTCGTACGGCGCTGGCCCGGTGGCCGGCGGCAGCAGCGACTTGATGGTACCGGCGAGCAGCTCGTGCGGCTTGCTGGTCGATACCACCTTTCGTTCGGCGCCCGCCGTGCACTGCTCGCTATAGAGCGCCAGTTGACTGGGCTGCAGTGGCGGCAGTTTCTCTCCCCGGGTCAGCACGAACCCCTCGCATGCCTTTCCCTTGCACCTGGTCTGGATGGCGAGATGGCCGGGATTCACCTTCGGGCCCATGAGGCTGTACCAGTCGGTGCCGCCGGCTCCGTTGCTTGCGGGGCAGCGTACCAGCTCGGCGCCCAGGGTCGCCTTCTTGAGCGCGGCGACCACCGCCGCCTCGCTCAGGGGCGTCGACGGATTCCGGAAATAGATGCTCGAGACGATGGTGCGCGCGCCGGTGGCGACGACCGTCAGGCTCCGCCCGCCGATGGCCAACGCGCCCTGCCGGGTGTAGCAGCCCCCGTCGGGCAGGCAGTTCTTGAGGTCGGTGGGCGGGAGCGCGGCCCACGTGATTCCAGGCAGTTTTTCGAGCCCCTCCCAGCCGGTGTCGAAGTTCAGGTCGAGGAATGCGCTGACGATTCCGGCAAACTCATCTTCCGGTTCCCGGGCGGCCTGAAATGCCGACAGGAGTGTCAGTGATGCGATGCCGAGGGCGCCGCCGACGTGCTTGAGTCTCATGACCGGGCCTGGGGTGAACGCGGTTGGGGTGCGCTGCCTGACATTGCGCAGAACCGGCGAAGAATCCGTCAACGGCTTGACCCTGCGCTTCGCGCAGGCCGCCAAGATTCCGGCGGCGACCGGGGCCCTATCAAACATGCGATTCCCGGGTTTATATCTAGGAGGGAGGTACGCAGGTTGGATCCGCCACATGCGCCTCCCCCCATGCGGTTTCCCCCCCCCCCGATGACGAGGAGTTGAGCAATGGCAGCGAAGAAGCCGAACATCCTGATCCTGTGGGGAGACGATGTGGGCTGGTGGAACATCAGCTACAACAGCCGGGGCCAGATGGGCTACCGCACGCCCAACATCGACCGGGTGGGCAACGAAGGCGTGGCCTTCACCGACTACTACGCGCAGCAGAGTTGCACCGCGGGTCGCGCGGCGTTCATGACGGGGCAGAACCCGATCCGCACCGGGCTGACCAAGGTGGGCATGCCCGGCGCCCCCAATGGCCTCTTGGCAGAAGACCCGACCATCGCCGAGCTGCTCAAGCCGCTGGGCTACGCCACCGGCCAGTTCGGCAAGAACCACTTTGGCGACCGCGACGAGCACCTGCCCACGATGCACGGCTTCGACGAGTTCTTCGGCAACCTGTACCACCTCAATGCCGAGGAAGAGCCGGAGGACCCCGACTACCCGAAGAACCCGGAGTTCAGGGGGAAGTTCGGGCCGCGTGGTGTGCTGCACTGCAAGGCCGATGGCAAGGGCGGGCAGTCCATCAAGGACACCGGGCCGCTGACGAAGAAGCGCATGGAGACCATCGACGATGAGGTGACCGTGCACGCGTTGCGCTTCATCGACGATGCGCACAAGGCCAAGACGCCGTTCTTCCTCTGGTACAACACGACGGCGATGCACTTCCGCACCCATTGCGCCGAAAAGCACAAGGGCAAGAGCAACGGCCAGGGCGACTACAACGACGTGATGGTGGCGCACGACGAGAACGTCGGCATGATGCTGGACAAGCTCGATGCGCTGGGCATCGCCGACGACACCATCGTCATGTATTCCACCGACAACGGCGTGCACTACAACACCTGGCCCGATGCCGGCATCACGCCGTTCCGCTCCGAGAAGAACACCAACTGGGAGGGCGGCTGGCGGGTGCCGTGCTTCGTGCGCTGGCCGGGCCAGTTCAAGGCGGGCACGGTGCTCAACGGCATTGTCACTCATCAGGACTGGCTGTCGACCTTCCTCGCCGCCGCCGGCGAGCCGGAGATCAAGGAAAAGCTGCTGGTCGGCCACACTGCCGGCAGCAAGACTTTCAAGGTCCACATCGACGGCTTCAACATGCTGCCCTACCTCTAGGGCGAGGTGAAGGAGAGCCCGCGGACCTCCTTCTTCTACATCAGCGACGACGGCGACGTCCTGGCGATACGGATGCAGGACTGGAAAGTGGTGCTGATGGAGCAGCGCGCCAAGCAGCTGGCGTGCTGGGGAGAGCCCTTCGTGAAGCTGCGCATGCCCAAGCTCTTCAATCTGCGTCGCGACCCGTTCGAGCGTGCCGACGAGAACTCGAACACCTATTGGGACTGGATGATCTCCCATGCGTACGTCATCTACATGATGCAGGCCGTGGTCGGCAGCCAGATCGAGAACTTCGTGAAGTTTCCGCCGAGGCAGAAGCCGGCCTCGTTCAACCTGGATGCGGTGATGCGCGAGCTGGAAACAGCAGGCGGCGGCGCCAACCACTAGCCGTCCGGCCCGCAGGACCATCGAGTCGCGCCAGGGCATGTGGGCGGGCGCGACACGATTCGGTAAGGGGGTGTGGGGGGGCCCGGGCCGTGTCACATGGCCCGTTTGGGGGG
>JANNSD010000156.1:0-8068 GCA_031402225.1 Gemmatimonadota bacterium
GCCTCGTAACGGCGTGCTGCCAAGGCGAAGGCACCGTCGCGGGATGCGACCATCGCCGCCGACTCCAGCACATCGCTCGCGGGATCGAGCACCAGCGCCTGCTCGATACTCGTCCGCCCCTCGCTGACCCTGCCGGTAGCCATCTGCAGCTCGCCTTGTGCCATGAGGCGGCGTGCTCGAGCAACCGCGGATACCGCAGTGGTCTTCCGCTCGAGTGCACCGACGAGCACCTGCGCTCGATCGTTGGCGCCGAGCCGAGCGAGCAGCTTCGCGGTGCGCGCCCGCAGCTCGTAGGGCGCTGACTGGTTGAGGAGAAAGGGCTCGGCGAATCCGAGCTGCACCCGTGCCTCGTCCGGCCGGCCGCGCGCCATGAAGACGGCGGCCGCGAGTACCTGTCCGGTCGCAGCACCGAGCGAATCGCCGGTGGCCAGGCTGGCGGTGATGGCGCTGCCGAGCAGCTCGCTTGCCGTGGCCAGGTGGCCATCATGCACCTCGAGCAACGCGAGCGACCGATAGGCATGGCCGGGTCGCGGCACCGCATCGAGTCGTGCGGTGAAGACGGCACGCGCCCGTGAGCGGTCGCCTGCCCACACCAGTGTCACGCCGTACTCGTGACCGAGGAACGGGTGGTTGATGAGTTCCGGATCGCGCGCGAAGGCGCGCTCGTAGTCGGCGATGGCGTCGGCGTACCGTTCCATGCGCGCCAGCACCGTGGCGCGGTTGCCGTAGATCCTGGTGAGGTCGGATCCTCCCGCATGGGCAAGGGCGCTGTCATAGGCCGCCACCGCGCGCCCATACTCGTGGTTGAAGAAGAGGTACTGGCCCAGCGCGTGCCAGCGTGCGGAGTGGTCGGGCGCGAGGGCCACGAGGGCACGGGATGCGAGGATCGCGGCGGGCCAGTCCTCGCGCGCAGCGGCGACGTCGCGTTCCACGCCGAGCCGTTCCTCGTGCGGCAGCCCGTCGAGGTGCCGGAGCGCGGCGCGGGCATGCAGGTCGGCCCGCTCCTGGTCGTAGAGGAACCAGTAGCTGTAGGCGAGGCTGGCGTGGGCCGACGCGAAGGTGGAATCGATCTGCACGGCGCGCTCCATCATGGCTTCGGCGCCGGGCTCCACCTGGGCACTCAGTCGCCCGCTGGCCTGGTACGCCTGCAGCGCCTCGAGCGAGCTGGTGGTGACGTGGGGCAAGGCGCCGGATGGCGTCACCCGATCTGCCATCGTGGTCATGGTGCCGGCAGCAGCGGCAAAGAGCCGATCGAGCACGGCGTCGGGGGTGGCTCCCGTCGCGGCTGCCTGACCGGTGCCGACCACCGTGCCTGCGCGCGCGTCCTCCACCTGGTACGACGCCGTCCATCCGTCACTCGATCGCGTCAGCACCGGTAGCAGCACGAACCGAAGCCCGTCGCGCGTTGCGATCTGGCGCGCGGTGGGTTCGTCGGGGATCGCGGAGGTGTCGGGACGACGCATACGGACGAGGGCAGACGCAACCTCGCTCTTCGACAGGAACCAGGGCGACGCATGCCGCTGCAGCGCGGCCAGCACCGCTCGCGCTGTCATCAGGGAGTCGGCTGACCCCGCGGCGCGATCGGGCCAGGCCAGGACTGCATCCGGGTGGGGCACCGATTTCGGCTGGCGCTGCCACTGCCTCACCCCGATGATCGCGGCGATCGCCGCCATGGCGGTCATCGCGGCAGCCCAGGAGATTCGCCGCCGGGCGGGAGCAGGGCGCGGTGCTATCGGGCTGGTGGTCTGGGGTGATGGTGCTGCGTCGGGCGGCGCGGAATCGGGTGATGCGGCAGGAGGGACTGGCGCGCGCACCCGAGCAATCACGTCGCGCACCTTGCGATCGGGTGGGGACCCCAACTCGGCCTGTACCATCGCTTCATAGTGCTGGGCGAACTGCAGTGCATCGGTGCGGCGGCCCGCCTGCAGCAGCGCCTCGAGGTACTGGGTGGCGCTCCCGGGGTCGAGCGGATCGAGTGCAACCAGCCGGCGCCAGTGATCCGCGGCAGTGGACGGATGCCCCGCGCGCTCTGCCTCGCGCGCCGCCTTCTCCAGTGACTGCGCGGCCAGGCGCCGCAACCGGTCGCGCTCGGCGTCGAGCCAATGCTCGAACTCCGCGGCACCCGGCAGGTGGAATCCGTCCAGGAACGGCCCGGTGTAGAGGGCGATGGCGTCGTCGTGACGCCCCTGCGAGGTCGCGGCGAGAAAGTCACCTACGTCGCTGGTTACGTCGGGGGCCAGCCGGAGGTCGGATTCGGCGGACACGAGTGCGGTGCCCGATGCGCTGCGATGCATGGCGTAGATGAGCTGGGCCAGTGCGTGGCGGGCGCGTTCGTCGTCACTCTCGGCCCAGAGCCAGGCGAGGACCTTGTCGCGGCTCACGCCCTTGGGTCCCGCGGCGGCGACGATGGCGAGCAGCGCCAGTCGCAATTTCTGCGACACCGGTGCCGGGCTGCCGTCCGGTTGCGCCAGCCACAGGCCGCCGAAGGTGTGCAGTCGCAAGGGGTTGTCCCGGATGATCGTACGCTGATCGCTGCTTGAGGTGCAGGGGGAGACTACCGCCCGGTGGAGCAGGTCGGCAAGGAGGGAGGGGGGAGGGGGGAATCGAAGGGTGTACGCGACGAGATGAGGTCGCGGGCCTGACCGGCGGGCTAGACGAAGTTGCTGTGAATTCGCTCGCTCAACCGTGCCACATCGGAAGCGAAGGCGCTGAGGTAGGCTTCGCCCAGACTATCAGTGGGGTTCGACGATTCCACGGCGTTCAGGAAGAAGGCGGCGGCGTGCCCCTCCATCAGGTCGCGGGCCAGGGAGGATTGCAGATAACTGGAGACCTGCTGAGGCTCGGCAGCGGCTTCATCCAGGCGAGCGCCGAACGCAAACAGCTCCTGCCAGTAGCACCATGGGGGCGGAGTATCGCCGAGCTCCAGGAGGGTAAGCCAGCCGCGACGCAACCGACAGGTTGCGGGTGAGGTTGCCAGTGTTTCAACGAACCGCGCGGCGATCATGTCTTCGACGGCTTTCCGGACCGCGCGTGGGTAGTAGTGTGTCGCAGTAGCAATACTGCTGATGGTAGCGCGGCCTCCTGCCAGCCCCGCGAGATAGCCCAGCACATCCGCCTTGATGCCGACGCCAAGGCCGACCCTCAAGCGCAGCAGCAGTGCGGCGGGCGACGCGAGTACCGGGGAAGCGTTGTCGACCTTCCAGCCTTCGCGAACGGCGTGCGGCGCGCGGGCCAACTGTTTCCAGCGAGCATCCTTGCCGTGTGTGATCGACTGCCACGCGAAGCCGGGCAGCTTTTCCTGCACCGATGGCGGATACTCGTCGAGCAGGTTCTTCATGCGCTGCAGGCTCATCATCTGTGAACCCGACGCTGCCCACATGCGGAGAAGTTTTGCCAAGCGGGGCTCCGCGTTCTCCAGCCAGAATGAGGCGTAGACGAGCGCTTCGGGGTCGACGATGGAGCGGCAGAGCCTTCCGCCCGTGGCACCCACGCCGATACTGCGCCACTGAGCCCACACGGCGTCCAGTAGCGCTGCGCGGAGCGTCGCGGCGGCGCTAGCGAGGCTCGGCGGTGACATGGGCAATTACCCGCGCGACTTCGGAGGGCCAGGCTGGCGACGCATCCTGGGTGACGACCCATGATGCTGCCGCCTGGAGGTCGCTGGCTGTTGGGCGCAGCGCCAACAAGTCGCGGTAGTGACGGTTGTCCGAGCCAGGATTGTCCGATGCGGCGAACAACTTCAGGAAGATCAGGTCAATACGACTGGCCAACCCGACGCGAAGGCCGCCGACGGGCCGCCACGTGACGCGTCCGGCAAAGCCATCAGGGAGGCCAAAGCGCCACTGCTTCGCGACGTCAGTGTTGAGCCAGTTTGGCTCAAGGCCAAAATCGCGCGCCACGCGTGCGACTGCCGCGGCAAATACCTCAGGTAGCGTGTCGGGCGGACTGATCTGCGTGTGGCGGCCATGCGCGATGGCAATGACGTCGACATCGTTGGTGGCACGGGTGACAAAACTGGAGAGCGAGAGGGCGGCTCCACCGACAAGGACGATGCCAAACTCGAAGCCGACCGCCTCGAGCTGTTGGCCCAAGGCGGACAGGACGGCATCAAGAGCGCGCTCGTCAAGGCTCTTCATGGACGCTAATGTAGTCTTTTATAAGCCGTTGTCAAGCTCACCAGAAGCCTAGTCGAGGCGAGAGTCCTGCCGGATGACGAAGGCGTAGCTCGTGTCATTTCCCAGGTGCCGTGGCTTCGCTGATCGTCGAACGGTCCGAGGATGGGGAGAAAGACATCGCCGGTGCTCACACAGGCGCCCGGGAGGTCACGTTCGATCAGGCCTTCCTGCTCCAGCGTTCTGAGCCGGGCGTGGTGAGGAGCTCATCTCATGGAGTGCATCTGGCAGCTGTTCATGGGTGTGACGGAGGGTCGGCAGGCATTGCCGCGCGACGCGACCGAAGTGCATTACCGCGATTCACAAATCGGTTTCGTTCGTTCAGCAGCGAGTCATATCGAGCTGAGGTGCCGCCGCTGCGGTTCGCCGCCGGCGCGTCGGGCTCCATTATCGCCATCTGCCGCTCGAGCTCCTGTATCCTCACCTTGATCCCCTCGATCGAATCTCCGAGAGCGGCGTAAGGTGTTCTTTCGGCGAAAGGGTCTACCACTTCGGCCTGGTAGTAATTGGATGGTCGTACGGCGGTAAGGGGCGGCGGCGCAGTGAGGACGGCAGGCAATGGACTGACGCGCGCGGCCGGCTCCGAACCAAGAAGGGTTTCTCCGACCAGATCAGTGGCTGTGGCATGGCGGGGGGGAGGATAGTAAGGCGCCGGGTCCGGCGTGTCGAATACCGCCCTGAACACCGAAACAACGAGAACAAGCACTCCCCAGATGATCACGTTGCGCCGGACCGCGTCAACTGCGCTCGGCGGTGCGACCGGCGGCGGGCGGACCCCCTGCGATTCCAGGTAAGTGCGGAGAGCGTACAGCGCGCCGTCTGGCGCAAAGGAGAGGTGACTGGTCACCAGCTGCAGGACCTGCTCATCATTCCGGGCGGCGAGGTGCAACGCGACCTCCGAGAGCGCGGCGAAGTCGGCGTCATGCGGCTGCAGCATTGCCCCCACCAGCGCGACCCGCCTGCCATAGGCAAAGTTGCCGGCCCGCACGAGCTGGAACGCGATCTGTCCCAGCCGCCACGCGACGTACTGCTGTTCCTCCGGTTCGGAACCCAGCCCGCGGAGTTGCGCCAGCAACTTGTTCACCGCAGTGCTGTCTTCCTGTCCAATACAGAGTTCCAGCAAGCGCGTGAGGTAGCGCAAGTGGTTGAAGGCGACCTTCCGCTCGGCACCGATGGCCTCGGTGAGTCGGCTCCTGGCCTCAGCCACCAATCCCCGATCAACAAGGCAGTCAACCGCCCCAAGGACAAACGGAGTTGCGTCCTGAAGCTGCATCGTAGCGAGGTCAGCCGCCCGTTCGAAGCTTCGCCCGGCTTCCTCGAACTGCTGCAGCAGCTTCTGTGCGTGCCCGGCATTGGCATAGACACCGGGCGACGCACTTCCCTCCCGGATGAGGTGCTGAAACTCGCCAAGGGCACGCTCCGACTCATTCAGGTGCAGAAAACAGACGCCAACCTGATTCCGGGCGATTGCCATGTCCGGACGTGCAGCCAGCACCTGCTGCAACGGCTCCACAGCCGCCTGGTAATTCTCCTCCTTCATGGCCTTCATGGCCGATTCGAACAATGCGGACAGCGCGGGATCAAGCCGCTGATCGTACTGCCTGCGGGTCGCGGCGTCGCTCAGCGTCTCGTACGCCTGGCGGACCCGCTTGAACTCTTCGGGCGCCCGCTCGGGAGTGTACTGGCGCACCAGGGCACGATACGCCCGGCGCACGTCGTCCTGGGTCGCCTCGGGGACGAGTCCCAGCCGCAGATAGAAGTCATCCGAGGCGAGGTCGGGCGTCATGTCTCGCCCGGATGGTCGCGCTGCCATCGCTGCTGCAGCCGAGACTGTGCCGCCTTCATGTCGTCGGGCGACAATCGCTCCTTGGTCGGGTGCATCCGGGCCTCGACCTGGCGCCCCGACTCCAGGTCACGAACCCGCACCTGGAGGGTCTCGCTCAGGTCGTAGCTGAACTCAATCTCCAGCTCCTGTCCAGCCGGTCCCGCCGTGATGGCCTCGTGGCTCACCTCTCCCACAAAGACATTGGCATCCACCGAGGCGCCCTCGCCCTGGAAGACCCGCACCACCACGGTGGTCTGGCCGTCCTGATGCGTCTGATACGTCTTCCTGACGGTTCGCGGAATGGTCTGATGCCGCATGATGAGTGGATCGAAGACGTCATGCCGAGGCGGTCGTCCCTCCGCGATCTCGGTGATGGCCACGCCGAGGGTCCAGCTCGAGACGTCGGTGACCACGAGCTGGCCGGGATCAATTTCATGATTCACCAGCCCGGCAACCACCGCCGCCCCGAGTGCCACCGCCTCGTCCGCATTGACCTCGGTCCGAAGGGTGCGCCCACCGAAGAACTCGCTCACGATCTTCCGAACGAGCGGCACCCTGGTGGATCCGCCAACGAGGAGGATGGTATTGACCTGCGAAGGCGAGACGCCTTTCACGGCGAGGGCCTGGTCGAGCAGCACCCGGGTCGAGAGGACCAGATCCTCCACCAGTCGCTCGAAGGTGACCCGGGTCAGCTCGAACTCGAGGTTGACGGGTTCCCCTGACGCGGCGAGCCCGATGAAGGGCATGCTGATCGTGACCGACTCGGAGCCGGACAAATCCTCCTTCGCCCTCTTGGCCGTCGCCTTGAGCCGCTGGCGCAATGCTGCGGAGCCCTCGAGGTCGACGTCGACCAGGCGTCGGCACTCGGATGCGATCCAGTTCATGAGCCGTTCGTCGAAATCCTTGCCGCCAAGCCTGTCGTCTCCCACGCTCGACAGCACATCGATTACGCCCTCGCTCAGCTCGAGGAGCGTCACGTCGAGGGTGCCACCCCCAAGGTCATAGACGATGATTCGCTCATCGGCACCGGGTCGCTCCAGGCCGTAGGCGATGGCCGCTGCCGTCGGCTCATTGATGAGGCGCCTGACCCGCAGGCCCGCCAGTTCTCCCGCGTCGAGCGTGGCGCGGCGCTGAAGTTCATTGAATCGCGCGGGGACGGTGATCACGGCATCGGTCACCGGCTCACCCAGGTACCGCTCGGCCTCGACCTTCAGGTGGCGAAGGATCATGGCCGATATTTCCTGGGGACTGTGCTCCATGCCGGCCATGGGGATGCGAATCGGCTTTCCCATCTCCCGTTTCACCTCCGCGACCGAAAAGCCGGGCCTCACCAGCGCCAGGGCTTCGGCAGCTTCCCCGATTCGCAGTTCGCCGCTGGCCCCGACGCCGACGACGGACGGCAGCACACCCTGACGCGAGCCTGCCACCTCGCGGATGATGAGTGGGCGTCCATGCCGCAGGATGGCGACCTCGGAGGTCGAGGTGCCCAAGTCAATGCCGATGATCGCGCCCATTCAGATACCTCGGTAGCTGGTGACCACCTGCGCCCGGCGGACTAGGGAGCCGTGGTGGAAGAAGCCGCGACGAATCAGCTGCACGACCTGGAATGGCTCATTTCCATCGGCCGCTGCGACGCGATCTACCGCCTCATGAACGATTTCATCGAAAGGGACGTCAGTGGCAGGCACCTCAAGGACGCCAATGGTGCCAAGCGTCCGGAGAACTTCAGCCTGAATGAGCTCCAGGTGCCTTGACCACACCGGGTCGCCCAGCTGGTGGCCCAGCAGGGCGGCATTGTCGATGTAGTCGATCAGCCGAAGCAGCGCCTCGAGTGTTTCGGGCCGATCAGATGCGCCTTCGTGGATCACGGTGAATTCTCCCTGATATCATTGCGAACTCGACGGTCCCGCTGTCGGACCCAAGGGGCTTCGAGCTGGGGAGAGCAGGTAGAAGTAAGCTGAGTATGGCCCCCTGAAGGATCCCAGGCTGGACCCATCAGTTGTGACAACGCGCACTCGATAGTTGCCTGCCGGAAGGGAGAAGGGGCCTGACTCCCGCACGCTCTGGCCGG
>JANNSD010000157.1:0-11232 GCA_031402225.1 Gemmatimonadota bacterium
CGCCGCTCGTGCCGACGTCCGCGTAATGGATGCCCTTCGAGGCCAGTTCCTTCGCCCGACGGATATCGTCGATGTAGCATGAGTTGCCGCCGTCAATGAGGATGTCGCCCTTCTCGAGCAGCGGGACGAGATCAGCGATCGACTTGTCCACTGCTGCCGCCGGGACCATGAGCCAGATCGCGCGGGGCTTCGAGAGCCGGGCGACGAAGTCCGTCAGTGACGACGCACCGACCGCCTTCTCGTTCACCAGCCCCGCGACCGCCTCGGGCGATCTGTCGTAGACAACGCACTCGTGCCCGCCGCCCATCAACCGGCGTACCATGTTGGCCCCCATACGTCCCAGTCCGATCATACCGAGTTGCATCGTCATGCTCCTTGCCCTGCGAGTGACTTCGCGGCCGCCCAGGCGTTCACTTGCTGGCGCCCTCCCAGAGGCGGAACCCGCCCAGAAGGGCGTTCGCGTTGTCGCCGATCCGGCATCCCTGGGGGAGCCGCGTCAGCTTCTTGGCGTTCCCCCCGCCGAGTACGATGTCGTCGAGTATGAGCGCCGAGGCGAATCGCTCCGTGACCGCCTCGACGCGCTTCTGCCACTTCTTCCTGCCCAGTCTCTTGAGCCCGCGAATTCCGAGGTCATCCTCGAACGTCCTCTTCCCGACCCCAAGATGAGCGAGCTCCAACGGCACGACCGTGCCATCGCAGACCATGGCACTCCCGAGACCCGTTCCGAGACCAAGGAAGAGCATCGTCCCGCCCTGGTAGCTCCCCAGCGCCTGCATTGCCGCATCGTTCATGATCTTGACCGGGCAGCCAAAGGCTGAGCTGAAGTCGAACCCGACCCACCCATTTGTCAGGTTGTGCGGCTCGGCGGCCGGGCCATTGTCGCGGACCAGGCCCGGGTAACCGAGCGATACGACGTCGTACTCCCAGTCCTTTGCGAGCTTCTTCACGCCCTCGACCATTGCGTGTGGTGTCATGGTCTTGCCGGACGGGAACCTCCGTCGCTCGGTCTGGCCGGTCGCCAGGATCTTGACTCCCGTCCCCCCGACATCGACGGCGAGGACTCTTACCGGTGTACTCATCAGGAAATCCCTCCCTCTCGTGGCTTGGCGGGCTCTGGCCGATATCGTGGAGCAGCCGCGGTCATCCCCTGCCCCCGTTCCTGCCAGGCACGAGCATCGCTCGCGACAGCATGCCGCCGGAAATGTTTCGTGCCTTGAACCCGTTCTGTACCAGGATGCGCGTCGCCGCATAGGCGCGCTGAGCGGAACGGCAGATGACGTCGATCTCGCGGTCGCGGGGAAGTTCCTCGAGGCGCGCGCGGAGCTGACCCAGCGGGATGTTGACCGCGCCCGGCATGGTCTCAAGGGCCAACTCCACCTGATCGCGCACATCGAGCAGGTACTTGCCATCCGTGGCGTCCCAGTGGGTCAGAGGCATGTCACCGCGGAGCACATCGGCGGCAACCATCCCGGCGAAGTTGACCGCGTCCTTGGCGCTTCCGAACTGGGGCGCGTAACAGAGTTCGGCCTCTTCGAGGTCGTAAATCGTGGCACCCATCTGGAGGGCCACGGCCATCGCGCTGATCCGCTTGTCCACTGCTGGTCCATCCTCGCCCAGCGCCTGGGCGCCGAGGAGACGTCCGTCCGACTTGCGGAAAATTGTCTTCAACCCGAGCATCCTGGCACCCGGATAGTATCCGGCGTGGGAGTTCGGGAAGAGGTAGATCTTCTCGTAGTCGGTGTCGCCGAGCCGGTTGAGGGTCGCTTCGCTGACGCCAGTCCAGGCGACCGCGCCCCCGAAGAGTCCGATGATGGATGTCCCCTGCGCCCCGCGGAACCGGGAGTCTCGACCGGCGATCACGTCGGCAGCGATACGGCCCTGCCGGTTGGCCGGTCCGGCCAGCGCCACCACGCTCCACTCACCGGTCACGGAGTCCCTGACCTCGATGGCATCGCCCACGGCGAAGATATCCGGGTCGCTGGTGTGCATCCGGTCATCGACGCGGATGCCGCCGTGCTCGCCGATCGTGAGCCCGGCCGACTTGGCCAGCGTTGTATCCGGCCGCACGCCGAGTGCGAGGATCACGAGGTCGGCCGGGTAGGTCTTGCCGGACCTGGCTTGCACCTCGAGTGCGCCGTCCAGCTGCCTGAAGCCGGCCACGCCGTCGCCGAGCGCCAGCGTGATGCCGTGGCGCTTCACATGCTCCTCGACGAGCCAAGCCATTTCGCGATCGAGGCGCGACAGCACCTGATCGAGCATCTCGACAAGGGTCACCTCGAACCCGGCATGAACCAGGTTCTCAGCCGTCTCGAGTCCGATGAAGCCACCGCCGATCACCACCGCCCGCCGGGCCGGCTTCACGAACTGGATCCCGGAGTAGTTGTACATCCCTGCCAGGAATGTCGTGCCCCGTTCGATCCACTCTCGGATCGCGCGCGCGTCGGGCACGGTCCGTACCTGAAAGATCCCCGGCAGGTCGATGCCCGGCAGCGGGGGCCGAACCGAGCGCGCGCCGGGTGACAGTACCAGCTTGTCATAGGACTCGGTCGTCACCTTGCCGGTCACGGCATCACGCAGATCCACGGTCTTCTTCTTTGGCTCGATCGCTACTGCCTCACAGTTCGTCCGTACCTCGACCGCGAACTGGCTGCGGAAGACCTCCTCGTTCGCGACCAGGAGACTCGATTCTTTCGGGATCACCCCCGATATGTGGTAGGGAAGGCCGCAGTTCGCGTACGAGACATACGGTCCCTTCTCCACCATGAGGATTTCGACCTTCTCATCCAGCCTTCGCAGGCGCGCCGCACAGGATGCGCCACCGGCCACTCCACCAACGATGATGACTTTCATGAAGCCTCTCCTGTCATGCTTCAAGCGGTATCGCTATCATCTGGAAGACGTGGTACTTCCACGATCCCAAGTCGACGTATATCCCGGCGTCCTGCATCTCGTCCCCGGAGCGGGCGTAGCTGGCACCGGACAGTGCATCGGTGAGCTGCCATTGCCTTCCCCGGACCCCGTCCCACGGCACGCGGACCAGCGCCTGGGCGGCGATGGGCCCCCAGTTGATGACGATGAGGCAGCGCTCGTCGTCCTTGACCCAGCACCAGGACAGGATGTTCAGGCATGTCTGGTTGTCGGGCCAACCGCTCCGTTCACAGCGCTGCCATTCCCCGCTCCGGAAGACTTCGAGACTGACCACCTTCAGCAGGCGTCCGTAGAACGCGGCGAGGTCTTGATCAGCCGCCTCGGACGGGCAGCGGCCCAGAAAAACCGGCAGCCTCACCTTCCGGCCCTCGCATTGCCCCTCATACAGCAGCTTCGCGCCCGGGAGCGTGAGCATCGCGACCGCGGCTGCGCGATCCTTGCCGCCGCCGAAGGTGGCAGCGGCCCTGGGCTCGTCGTGGTTCTCGATGAACCGGATCATCCTGTCCTGGTAGGAGCGGTCAGCCACCAGGTGCAGGCGTACACCTTCGGCGTCCCCCGCGACCATCCGGTCGTAGAGCGTCTTGTCGTAGCAGAAGTCGAACCCGTGCTGCTGCAGTTCCCACTCCAGATCCCAGTACGCTTCGGCGATGAATCTGAACTCCAGCCACTTCGTCTTCACCGCCGCAATGACGGTCTTCCAGTATTCGTCGACCGGCTTGGCTCCGGCGCGCGCGCCCCAAGTGCGCTCGAAGATCGGGTTCAGCACCAGCATCGCCATGTCGCACCGGATGCCGTCGCACTGCTTGGCTATCTCCAGCATCGTCTCGATCACCGCCTGCCTCAGCCCTGGCTGGAACGCGTTGAGCTGGAGCACGTCGGGCCACGCCGGGAAAGACGGGTCGCGGCCGCGCGCGAACACCGTTCCGCCCACCTCGACGAACGACGCCGGATCGCGCGAGGCATCGTCTTCACTTCCGCGAACGAAATACTCGGGGTGTTGCCCGATCCACGGATGGTCGGGTGCCACGTGATTGGGGACGAAATCGAGGACCAGGCGCAGTCCGTGCTCGCCGAGCTTGCGTCGTGCGGCAGCCAGCCCCGCCGGCCCGCCGAGGTGCTGGTCGACCACGTAGCGGCGGATGCAATACGGGGAGCCGACGTTGTCGGCCGCCGTGAAGTCGGGAAGGGCTCGCCGGAAGCTCTCGAGGAGCACCTGGTTCAGCACCGAGATTCCGATCCCGGCGGGGCTCCGCTCCCAGACACCCATGAGCCAGACGGCGTCAAAGCCCCGGGCGGCGATGGATTCCCACTCCTGCTCCGGCACCGTGGCGAGGTCCAGGGACTCTCCATACCTCTGGCTCAGCTCACCGAGCCACACCCAGGTGTTGATCTCGTGGATCACGGGATACTTGGGCCATGCGCTCATGCGGGCTTCCGCCTGGCTCGTGGCGCGCCTCCTTTCTCCCCGATGCCAGTGGTGCTCCCGCCGAACACTGCGTTCTTGCCCACCTCGAGCATTTGCCTGGGATCCAGTGAGCCATAGAGCTCGATGAGCCTGGCGACGAGCCCGGTCCAGCCCGTCTGATGACTGGCGCCAAGCCCGGCGCCGTTGTCTCCGTGGAAGTACTCGTAGAAGAGAATGTGGTCGCGCCAGTGGGGATCGGTCTGGAACTTCTCGCTCCCGCCGTACACTGGCCGACGGCCGTGCTCGTCGCGGGTGAATGTACTGGTGAGCCGCTCGGCAATCTCCTTGCTCACCTCAAAGAGGTTCATCAGCTTCCCCGACCCGGTCGGGCATTCGACCTTCAAGGTGTCGCCGTAGTACAGGTAGAAGTTCTGCAGTGCCCGGATGATGAGCGCGTTCACCGGCATCCAGACCGGGCCGCGCCAATTGGAGTTGCCGCCGAACATGCCGGTGTTCGACTCCGCCGGCAGGTAGTCCACCCTGAACTCCTGGCCGTCCACGTGGAGGACATACGGGTTCTGCTCGTGGAACCTCGAGATCGACCGGATGCCGTGGGGGCCGAGGAACTCGTTCTCGTCGAGCAGCTTCGTGAGGATCCGGCGGAGCCGCTCCGGGTTGACGAGGGCCAGGATTCCCCGCTCCGCCACGCCGAGGTTGCCCGGACCGCTGGGGTGCATGGTCTTCCAGAGCTCGGGTATCCGGCGCAGCCGCTCGTGGATACCAGCCATCGCAGTTGGGACGCTCTCCCGCTGCGCCTTCTCGATCACCGTGGTAGCACACAGTGGCAGGAGTCCCACCATGGAGCGGACCTTGAGGCGGGCGGCGCGGCCGTCGGGCAGCCGCAGGATGTCGTAGTAGAAGCCGTCCTCATCGTCCCACATGCCGTCCGACCCAGGCCGGTTCATGGCGGCGGCGATGTAGTAGAAGTGCTCCGCGAACTTGAAGACCATGTCCTGGTAGATGGGGTCGTGGACGGCAAGCTCGATCGCGAGCTCCAGCATGTTCTGGCTGAAGAGCGCCATCCAGGCCGTGCCATCCGCCTGCTCGAGGTGGCCGCCGGTCGGGAGCGGGGCGCTCCGGTCGAACACGCCGATGTTGTCGAGGCCCAGGAAGCCGCCCTCGAACACGTTCTTGCCGAGACGATCCTTGCGGTTCACCCACCAGGTGAAGTTCAGCAACAGCTTGTTGAACGTCGACCTGAGGAACGCGACGTCCGTGTCGCCATTGAGGGCCTGCGCGGTGCGATGCAGGAACAGGGTCGCGAAGGCATGCACCGGGGGATTCACGTCGCTGAAGTTCCACTCGTATGCGGGCATCTGCCCGTTCGGGTGCAGGTAGGACCCCTTGAGCATCAGCTGCATCTGGTTCTTGGCAAAATCGGGGTCGACGATCGCAAGGGGGAGCGTGTGGAAGGCCAGATCCCAGGCAGCGTACCAGGGATACTCCCACTTGTCGGGCATCGAGATGATGTCCTCGTTCAGCATGTGGAACCATTCCGAGTTCCTGGCGCTTCGATACCCGGCATGGAGCGGGTTGGAGTTGTGCTCGTCCAGCCAATTGTTGCCATCGAAGAAGAAGTACTGCTTGCTCCAGAGCATGCCGGCGAGGGCCTGGCGCATGACGCTGGCAGCATCAGCGCTCACCGACGGCGGCGTGACCGACTGGTAGAACTCGTCAGCCTCGCGGAGCCGAGTGGCAAAGAGGTCGTCGAACGCCTCGCCGAAAGGCCGGCCTTTCCGCGCCCCGGCCCCCTTCGAAAGCCGCAACCGGATCACCTTGCTCTGGCCGGCGCCGACGGTGTCCGTGTAGTGTGCCGCGACCTTGGTGCCCCGCTTGCCGGGGTTCACCGCACCCTGGTTCCCCTTCACCACGCAGTCGTTGATGCCGTCCTTGACGTGGGGGCTCTCGTTCCTCTGCCCGGGGAAGAGCAGCTCGTGATTGGTCTCGTTCTCGGTGAAGAGCAGCGGCACGTCACCTTCGCACGCAAGGGTGAATGCCCCGAGGAGCGGATGCGTGACCGCGACCGCGCTCGCACCCGCTGCGCCCTGAACCTGCTCAAGACCCGGCTTGACGGCGGCTCGGTTCGATTCGGCGATCCACGGCGACCAGTCGTTCCGGAACCAGAGCGTCGGCAGGAGGTGCAGCTCGGCGGCATCCGGTCCCCGGTTGATCGCGGTGATCTTCACCAGGATGTCGTCCGGACCGGCCTTGGCGTACTCCACGAAAACGTCGAAGTAGCGGTCGTGGTCGAAGACGCCGGTGTCCAGGAGTTCGTACTCCGGCTCGTCCCGCGTCCGCCGGTGATTGGTCGTGACAAGATCGTCGTAGGGAAAGGCCGCCTGCGGGTACTTGTAGAGGTACTTCATGTACGAGTGGGTCGGCGTGCTGTCGAGGTAGAAGTAGTACTCCTTCACGTCCTCGCCGTGGTTTCCCTCACTGTTGGTGAGGCCGAACAGCCGCTCCTTGAGTATCGGGTCCTTCCCGTTCCAGAGGGCCAGGCTGAAGCAGAGGCGCTGCTTGTCGTCGGAAATGCCCGCCAACCCGTCCTCGCCCCAGCGGTAGGCGCGCGCTCGGGCGTGATCGTGGGTGAAGAAGTTCCAGGCGTCGCCGTTTGGGCTGTAGTCCTCGCGCACGGTCCCCCACTGGCGCTCGCTGAGATACGGCCCCCACTTCTTCCAGTCGACCTTCTGCTCGCGGGCCTCGTCGAGCCTGACGTGTTCAGCTGTGCCCATGGATGCGCGCCCTCTGGTGGCGGGAAAGGCAACTGGTGGCTGGCAGTCTGCCGGGGCGTTGGGCGGGCGGTCAGGCTGTCGCGACAGGGCTCGGGCCGATCGAGCGCTCTCTCTTCCGCGCCTTCGCCAGCAGCTCCCCCTCGGCGTCCACCCGCTCCCAGGCGAACTCCTCGCGGCCGAAGTGTCCGTACGCGGCAGTCTTGAGGTAGACCGGTTCCCGCAGTCGCAGATGGTCGATGATTCCCGCGGGCGAGAGCGGAAAGACGTCGCGGACGATCGCCGACAGCACCTCGTCCGGAAGCGTTCCGGTGCCGTAGGTGTTCACCATCACTGAGACCGGGTCGACCAAGCCGATGCAGTAGCCGAGCTGCAGCAGGCATTCGTCGGCGAGCCCTGCGGCGACCACGTTCTTGGCAACATAGCGCGCCATATACCCGGCCGAACGATCCACCTTGGTCGGGTCCTTGCCGCTGAAAGCCCCGCCGCCGTGCACAGCCCAGCCGCCGTAGGTGTCCACGATGATCTTCCGCCCGGTGAGCCCGGTGTCCGCTTGCGGGCCGCCAATGAGGAACTTGCCTGTGCCGTTCACCGTGAACTTCGTCCGATCGTCGAGCAGGTCGCCGAGGACTGGGATGACAACCGCGTCGAACACCAGCTGCTTGGCCTCCTCGGTCATGAACCGGCCATCCGGGGTCACGACGTCCGGGGTGTGCTGGCAGGCCAGCACCACGTAGTCGGCTCGCACCGGCTTGCCATCGCGATATTCGACCGTCACCTGCGACTTCCCGTCGGGACCAAGGAAGGGCAGCAGCTTCTGCTTGCGGACCTCGGCCAGCCGCTTGGCCAATCGGTGCGCCAGCATGATCGGCAGCGGCATCAACTCCGGGGTCTGCCGGCAGGCGTAACCGAACATCATTCCCTGATCACCAGCACCGATCTGTCCTTCCGCGCGACCCACCCCCTGCGCGATGTCGGGGGATTGGGGGTGGAACGACCGCAGGATCGCGCCGGTGTTGACGTCGTAGCCGTACAGGGGGGAGCTGTAGCCGATCTCGTTGCCGAGTTTCCGTACCAGGCCATCGACGTTGAACATCGCCGTCGTGGTGATCTCGCCCCCGATGATCATCATCCCCAGTGTCACGTACGTGTTGCAGGCCACGCGCGCCATGGGATCCTGGCGCAGGCACTCGTCGAGCACGGCATCGGAGACCTGATCGCACAGCTTGTCAGGATGCCCTTCGGTCACCGACTCCGAGGTGAAGAACATGTTCTTTGGATACATGGGCATACGGCCAACCCCCTCTCAACCAGCCATCACGAAGGTCTTGTCATGTTCCCGCGGTCGCCGTTGCACTACGGCCGAAGGCCTCGTCGATGATGGCCTGGAGGTGCTTGACCAAATCATCGGACGGCGTCTTGTAGTCGTCCAGCTGATACACCTTGCCCAGTAACTCGTACTTGGCCAGGCCGAAGCGGTGGTACGGCAGCAGCTCGTAGTCGATCACGTTCTTGTACGGTCGGATGAAGGCCAGGACCGCCCGGATGTGCTCCTCGTCGGCGTTGACGCCGGGAATCAGCGGCGTGCGAGCGATGAAGTCCACGTCAGGGAACGTCTCGTAAGCCTTCTTGAAATTCGCCAAGATCCGCTCGTTGCTCACCCCGGTCCACTTCTTGTGTCGCTCGGGAATCGTGAGTTTGTGGTCGTGGAGCATCGTGTCAACGTGGGGCAGCACCTTTTCCACATGAGACCAGGGTACGTTGCACGCCGTTTCGATCGCCGTATTGAAGCCGCGCTCGTGGGCTCCTTTGAGCAGCGCGGCACTGAAGTCCGGCTGCAGCAGGCATTCACCGCCGCTCAGGGTCATGCCGCCGCCTGTCGAGCGGTAGAAGGAGTCATCCTTCTCCACCTCTTCGAGCACCTCGGCCACCGTCATCTGGTCCCCGTACATGGAGAGCGCTCCCGTCGGGCAGAGCGCTACCATTGCTTCATCGCAGTCCGACGCCAGCTCCCAATTGACCCTGACCTTGTCGTCCTCGGCGCCCTCCACCACGTAGAACGCGCCTTCCGGGAAGGGAGCCCTCAGGCACACGCCGCACTCCTTCTTCCCCGCGCACGTCTTGGGGTCGTAGGCGAGCTCCGGCTTCGGGCGGATGCTTTCGGGATTGCTGCACCACTTGCAGCGCAACGAGCAGCCCTTCAGGAAGACGGTTGTGCGGATGCCCGGGCCGTCGTGGCTGCAGTAGCGCTGGATGTTCAGGACGATCCCGGTCGGGGCGGCCGGGTCCAGGGGCTTGCTCATGGTGCCCTCCCCAGGAAGATGCCCAGCGAACGGGCGATGTGGATCAACTCGCTTTCGGCGGGCACCGTTCGGATCCTGTTGATGGCGTCCTTCAGCGGCACGAACTTCATGTCCGGCGGGTCGAGGGCGACCATCGATCCGTAGCAGCCGGCTTGCACGGCCCGCACCGCGCCGGCGCCGTATGCCATCCCCAGCTGGCGGTCGACGGCCGTCGGGGCACCGCCGCGAGCCCAGGGGCCGAGGACTAGCGTGAAGGTCTCCTCGGCCAGCAACATCTGCAGTCCCTCTGCCACGGCCTCGGCCGCCTGTCCCGATCGACGGATGACGTGGGCACCTTCGTCGTCCGTGGCGAGCGGCGACAGCGAGGCCTTGAGCGGGTTGGGCTTCGTGTGGCCACGCGCCTTCCTGACGATCTTCGCTCCCTCGGCCACCACCACGAGTCCCCACGGTCGCCGGGCCGTCACCTTGTCCCTGATCTTTGTCGCGACTGCCTCGAGGTCCACAGGAATCTCCGGTATGAGCGCCACGTCGGCGCATACGGCGATGCCGGCCTGCAGGGCGAGCCATCCGGCATACTCGCCCAGGACCTCTACGACGCCGATCTTTCGCGCGGCCTGGGCAGCCTGGCGGACCCGGTCGAGCATTTCGATGGTGAAACTGAGCGCGCTGTTGAAGCCAAAGGAAACCATGGTGGCGGCGATGTCGTTCTCGATCGACCGCGGAATGCAGACCGCCTTGAGCCCTTGGCGATGGAGCTTGTACACAATGCTCAGCCCCGGGCCACCCACGACGGGTACCAACGCATCGATTCCCTCCGCCTTCAGCGTTCTCAACAGTCGATCGGACATGTCCACTTCCTCAACTAGCATGTCCTCATTCACCGTGCGGACACTGAACGGATCCATCCGGACCGATTGGCCCAGAAGACCTCCGCCGGCCGGATCCAGATTCTCAAGCAGCTGAGGGGTGAGCGTCACGAGTCCGCCATCGGGGTAGCGCTCCGGATGCAGCAATCCTTCAAACCCATCCCGGATGCCGACAACCTCCCATCCCAATTTGGCCGCCGCCAGAGTCACCCCCGTCACCACAGCATTCATCCCAGGGACGTAGCCGGCCCCCACGTTGATGGCGATGCGTCTCTTATCCATGGTCATAGGGCGCCTCCCCTGTTGAGACCTCTTCGTTCTGTATCCACGACCTTCCCTCGGCTCGCGTCGCGGCGGCCACCAGGAAGGTTTTGGTACGGCGCGACGAAACGCCGCGCCGTACCGATCAGGTTGCATCCCGGCACTAGTCGAACTTCTGCAGGGTGCGCTCGATGATCTCGTTCTGCACGCCCACGTTCAGCCGAGTGAAGAACGCACTGAAACCGGCCACGCGGATGACGAGGTCGCGGTAATTCTCGGGGTGTTTCTGGGCATCCCGGAGGATGTCGGTGTTCAGCACGTTGAACTGGATGTGATAGCCGTCGTTGTCAAAATAGGTCTTGACAAGATTCAGCACGTTGTCCCGGCCTTTGCGGCTCTTGAGCTGATCAGGCGGTACTTTCATGTTCACGTGGGTTGCGGTGAACTTGACGGCATCCGTGCCTTTCGCCGCCGACATCACCAGCGCGGTCGGCCCGTGCGTATCGGTGCCGGGCATGGCCGACAGACTTCCGTCGGTCAGTGCCACGCCGGCCTTTTTGCCGGTCGGCAGCGCCCCCGTAATCTTACCCATTTGGTTGTGGAAGCTCTTGGTGTAGCAGTCAAGGGTCGACTTGATGTCTTTGCTGAGGTAGTTGCCACCTCCATCGACGTTCTGGAAG
>JANNSD010000158.1:0-19836 GCA_031402225.1 Gemmatimonadota bacterium
TGACGCCGCCAACCACCTGCGTGCCGTACTCCAGCATCTGCCGCGCGTGAAATGATCCCTCGCGGCCGGTGATGCCCTGCACCAGCAGCCGTGTGGCCTTGTTGACGAAGATGCTCATGCAGCCCCCTTCGCGGCGCGCACCACCTGCTGCACCGCCTCGTCCATGTCACTCAGCGCCGTCATGCCGATGCCCTGCAGGATCGTGAAGGCTTCCGCCTCGTTCGTCCCGGTGAGGCGCACCACGATCGGCACCTTCACGGGGAACTGCGCGAGGGCCGTCTTGATGCCGTTGGCCACGTCGTCGGTGCGGGTAATGCCACCGAAGATATTGAACAGGATCGCCTTCACCGCCGGGTCGGAGGTAATGATCTTGAGCGCGTTCACCACCTTCTCGGGGTTGGAGCTGCCGCCGATATCGAGAAAGTTGGCGGGGTCGCCGCCGTAGTACTTCACCAGGTCCATCGTGGCCATGGCGAGCCCGGCGCCGTTCACCACGCAGCCCACGTTGCCATCGAGCTTGATGAAGGACAGGTTGGCGCGTCGCGCCGCCGCCTCGGCGGGAGGCTCCTCGGACTCGTCGCGAAGCTCCTCCAGGTCGGGCCGCCAGAACAGCTCGTTGTCATCGATCACCACCTTGGCGTCGAGCGCCAGCACCCGGCCATCCGGCGTCGTCACGAGCGGGTTGATCTCGGCGAGCGAGCAGCCGTTGTGCGTGAAGACGGTGTAGAGCCGCTCCATGATCTGCGCCGCCGCCTTCACCTGGGCAAAGTCGCGGTACAGGAAGAAGGCGAGGGAGAGCGCCTGGTGCGGCAGCAGGCCGTAGGTGGGATCCACCGGCAGCCGGCGGATCTTTTCCGGCGTCTTGGCGGCGACTTCCTCGATGTCGATGCCGCCGGCTGGGCTCACCATGAAGACCGGGCGCTGCGTCTCCCGGTCCATGATCAGGCCGACATACGCTTCGGAGGCGATCTCCGCGGCCGGTACCACCAGGACCTTGTGCACGGTAAGGCCCTTGATCTGCATGCCGAGGATGCGCTCGGCGGCATCGGCTGCCGCGCCGGGCGTCGCGGCGAGCTTGACCCCGCCGGCCTTTCCCCGCCCACCGACATGCACCTGGGCCTTGACCACGACCGGACCACCGATCCGCCGGGCGATCGCCTCCGCCACCGGGGGCGTCGAGGCGACATCACCGTCCAGCATGGGCACGCCCGCCGCCTTCAGCAGTGCGCGCGCCTGATACTCATGGATATTCACGGCCACTCCTCGGGAACCAGGGAAAACCGGCCCCAAGGTAGCCCGCATCCGAGGGGCCGAGCAAGCACCAGTGGCGGCTGACCCGTCCGGTCAGCGCGGCGTGGCGGGAGGCACCTCGAGGACGGCACGGAGTTCCTCGAAGGCGCGGCCGAACGTGGTGAAGTCACCGCGCCGAAAGGCCGAATCCGCCGTCCGGAACCAGCGACGCGCATCAACCAGGGCGCCACCGGGAACGGCGCCCGGCGGGAGCGGGACAGTGGTACCGCGCAGGTTCGTCCAGGCCCCCTCGAACGTCCGGGCGGCCCCCGGGCGCGGACCGCTGACGACGCTGACCCACGTCACTGAAGCGCCGCCCCCGCCCCGCGGCCCGTAGCGAGACTGCATCGCACCCACGGCGTTGGCCGACACCCAGTATCGCACGCCGCCCGCACTCAGCACCCCGCCCCCGGCACGCACCGAGTCGAGCACCTGGACGAAGGTCGCGAAGCGCTCCCATCGCTGTTCCAGCGCGGCTGGGCCCGACAATGCCACGCTGGAGTCGATCTCGATACGTACCAGCGACAGCTGGCCCTCGACACTGGAACCGACCAGCAGGGTCTGCAGTTGGCCGGTCGCCCCGCGCACGTACTCCGCCGTACGCGCGGGGCCATCGCCGCCCCCTGGCATCCAGAAGAAGCTGGAAACGGGCGGCGTGACGCGCAGGGAGTCCGCCCGCCCGGCGAGGAGGCCGACCGCGGTGCTCTCGAGGACACGGGACTGCACCAGGAACAGTTCGGCAGGATACGGAAGCATGGCGCGCACCGGCGGCGGCAGCGCGTCCCACGGCTCCACCACTCCCCCGGCGAGGGCGCTCCAGGCGTCCGCCACCGGCCCGCCATCGGGCCGCGCGTAGACGTGCGCATCGCCCTCTTCCGCTCCCACCACGCCCACAAACGCCGCGTGCAGCATCCCCACCTTCCGGTCGCCGAGATGCACCCGGGTGGACAGCGGGAAGTGCGAGCCAGCGAGGTAGCCATCGGAAACCCAGATCAGCCGCCGACCGTCGACGCGCGGGACCGGCGCCGACCACTCGGCATAGGGCGCGAGCTTGGCGAGCCGCGCCTGTGGCGCTCGGGCCCAGTCGACCGCCGCGCCAGGCAGCGGCGCCCCGAGCAGTCGACGCTCCTGCAGCGCCCACGCCAAGGCGAGGCGGCGCAGCGCGCCGCGCACTGGAACGCCGCGCACATCGTCAGCCAGCACGACACGGGCGGCCCCGGGGTAGAGCGCGTGGGCCGAGAGCGGCAGCAGGGCCGCCGGGGCCGGGGCGGGGATGGAATCATCGAGGTGATAGAACAGCGGGCCGCCGGTGGCGGACGTGCGGTCGTCGGCAACCGCGCGGAGTGACGCCACGCTGTCCGGGGTTGTGACCAGCAGGAGCCAGGCGGGGCGACGACCGCCGGGCGTCATGATCCACGCCGGGTCGGCAGCGGACGTGAGCAGCGAGTCCGCATCGCCGATGCGCACCAGCGGCTCCGTCTGCCACAGCGATGGCCATGCCGGCGGCGAGCCGGCATCGGCCCAGGGTACCGCGAGTGAATCGCGCAGCACGTCCAGCTGGAAGGCCGCTCCGTCGAGGGAGCGGCGGCTCGCCATGTCACCCAGGGCCACGTCACCGGGTGCCACCAGCGATCCCACCGTAATGCGTGTCAGCACCCAGCCCACGCCCAGCACCGCCCATCCCGCCAGCAGCAGGAAGTTCAACTTCACCACCGAAGGACGGACCGCCCAGAGCAGGGAGACCATCGCCACCATCAACGCGGTGCCGGCCAGCGCGGGCGACATGAGCGTGGCGAGCTGGAACTGCCTGGTACCGACCGGTCCAAGCGAACCGCTCACGAGGTCATAGGGCTCCAGCAGCAGCCCCCACCCGAGCACCAGGGCGAGGGCACCGAGCAGCCAGCCGAGGTGCCGTCGCGCGTGATCGCTGATGGCGGGTCGGCCCTCGATCCACCGGAGCGCACCGATCACGGCATAGAGCAGCACAACCACCACCAGACCCGTGAGCGCCAGCGCCAGCGCGTAGTCGTGCAGCAGGGACCAGAGCGGCAGTTGGGCCACATACAGTCCGGCGTCGTGCCCCAGCACCGGTTCAGTGCGGTCGAACGGCACGCCTTGCCAGGCGAGCGCGATCACGCGCCAGTGCTGCGAGACGTCGCCTCCGGTGAGCAGTCCCAGGATCAGCCCGAGCACGACGGTGCCGGCCAGCAGCGTGCGCTGGGTCAGCGCCTCCCGCACCTCGAGGTTGGCGATCTGCCCTGAGACCTCGACCCCACCGATCGCACGGTACACCACCAGCAGGTTACCGGTGAACCACGCGGTGGCGATCACCACGCCGGCAAGGTCGAGGGTGAAGCGAAGAAGGCTGACGTCCGTGAGGAATTGCGCGGCCGCCGGCGAGACCGTCAGGCCCCACCAGCGATCCGCCAGCGTGGTCGCGATCCAGCGCCCCGCGAAGAGTGCCAGCGCCAGCGCACCCGCGGCGAGCAGGACCCGCCGCATGCCGTTGGTCATGGGTACGACTAGGCGCCGACCCCGCGCTCCGCGAGCCAGCGCATGACTTCCGCCTGGTACGCCTCCAGGGCGGCTGGCTCGGTCGCTTCGAAGCGGAGCACGAGGATCGGCTGAGTATTGGATGACCGGATCAGGCCCCATCCCTTGGGGAAGGTCATGCGCACGCCGTCGATGGTATTGACGGGATAGCGGGCCCGGAAATATTCCACCGCCTCGGCGGTGATGTCGAACTTGCGGTCGTCCGGGCAATCGACGCGGAGTTCGGGCGTGGCGAAGGTCTTCGGGAGGTCGGCGAGCAGCGGGGCCAGGCCCCAGGGGCCGCGGCTGACGATCTCCAGCAGCCGCGCCGCCGCGAACAGGGCATCGTCGAAGCCGAAATAGTCACCGCCGAAGAACATGTGCCCACTCATCTCGCCCGCGAGCGGGGCCTGCAGTTCCTTCATGCGCGCCTTGATGAGGGAGTGCCCCGTCTTCCACATTTCTGGCCTGGCCCCGGCCTCGGCCAGCGCGCGTGGCAGCACCTCGGAACACTTCACGTCGAACACTACCGGCGTTCCGGGCCCGAAACGGCGCACCGCGTCGCGCCCGAAAAGAACGAGCAGCTGGTCGCCGAAGAGGATCTCGCCCGTCTCGTCCACCGCGCCGATGCGGTCGGCGTCGCCGTCGAACGCAATACCGAGCTCCGTGCCGTGACGGCGCACCTCCGCCTGCAGGTCGCGCAGGTTCTCCGGCACCGTTGGGTCGGGGTGATGGTTCGGGAACGTTCCATCCGATTCACAGAAGAGCGGTGTCACCTCGGCGCCGAGCTGGCGGAGGGTCTCCACCGCAATGACGCTGCCCGCGCCGTTGCCACAATCAACCACCACGCTCACCGGCCGCTCGAGCTTGTGCCGCGACACGATCGCATCGCGATAGCGCGGCAGCACCGTACCGTTCGCGGTCTCCTGGCCGGCGCCGGTTCGCCACCGCTCGGCTACGATGGCCTCCCAGAGGGCGGTGATGTGATCGCCGTGCATGGATCCGCCGCTGAGGACCATCTTGAAGCCATTGAATTCGGGCGGATTGTGCGATCCCGTCACCTGGCATCCGCCGTCCATGCCGAGATCCTGCACCGCGAAGTAGAGCGCGGGCGTGGGGAGGAGGCCGACGTCCACTGCCGTGCCGCCCGCGTCCACAATGCCATGGCGAAACCCCGCGGCGAGCGCGGCGCCCGAGGGACGGTTGTCGCGGCCCACCGCGAGCAGCGGCGCGCGACCGGCATGGTCCCAGGCGGCACTGGCAAACGCCCGCCCCAGCGCACGCGCAAACGCTGGCGTCAGCTCGCGATCGACCAGCCCACGAACATCGTACTGCCGGAAAACACCCTTGGGAACGTTCATCATTCGCCCGGTGCGCGCGGGGCTGCTGACGCGCTGACCTGCTCTGCCGCCGCGCGCGCCAGCTCAACGACCTTTCGTGGCCAGATACCGAACAGGAGGTTGGCGAGGACGGCGACCGCGACGATCGCCTTGGCCGCGCGGGAAAAAAGCACCTGCCGGTGCGCGTCCGGCGTGCGTTCGGGCTTCATCGTCATCGCCATGACGACGGGCAGGTAGTAGCCGAGCGACAGCAGGCTGCCCACGCCCATGACCACGGCCAGCAGCAGCCCGCCGCGGTCGATCGCGGCGCTCATCAGGTACCACTTGCCGATGAACCCGAAGGTGCCGGGAAACCCGAGCAGCGACATCAGGCAGACGGCCATCGAGAGCGCCCCCCAGGGCCGGACCTTGAAGAATCCCTCGACGTCTTCCAGCATCACCGTCCGCGAGCCGACCCGCTCCACCGCCGTGATGATGCCGAACGCCGCGAGCGAGGTAATGCTGTAGGCAATGAGATACAGGAGCACCGCCGCCCGGCCGAGGTCGGTCGCGGTCCACACGCCGACCAGCAGGTACCCGGCGTGCGCGATGGAACTGTAGGCCAGCATCCGCTTCAGCGATCCCTGCGCCAGTGCCACGATGTTGCCAACAAGCATCGAGGCCACCGCCAGCACCGCGACGATCGGTTGCCAGGTACCGGTGAACGCCGGGAAGGCATCGGCCAGCACCCGGACCAGGGCCACGAAGGCCGCGGTCTTGACCGCGGTCGCCATGAAGCCGGCGATGGGCGTGGGAGAACCGTCATACACGTCCGGCGCCCACATGTGGAACGGAACAGCCGCCGCCTTGAAGCCGAAGCCCACCAGCAGGAGCGCCAGGCCCATGCGCCCCAGCAGGGAGGCGTCGCTCCCCGCAAACTGCGCACCGATCAGCACGTAGTTGGTCTGCCCGGTGGCCCCGTACACCAGCGCGATGCCGTAGAGCAGGAAGGCGGACGCGAAGGCGCCCACGAGAAAGTACTTGAGCGCCGCTTCCGCTGAGGAGCGCCGGAACCGGTCGAACCCCGCCAGGACATACACCGAGATCGACATGATCTCGAGGCCGATGAACAGCAGGATGAAGTCGGCCGAGGCGACCATCAGCTGCATGCCGATGGCCGCGAACAGCACCAGCACGTAGTACTCCGGCGCCAGCAGGCGCTGCTTGCCCAGGAACCGGAGCGAGAGGAGGCAGGTGGCGCCGGTGATGAACAGGATGAGCAACTCGCTCACGAAGCGGTACGGGTCCAGGTAGACCATGTGCGGCTGGCCCGCGCTGACGGCGCCGGACTGCCACAGCCAGAGCGCGGCGGCCGCCGCGCCGATCACCCCCACCACGGAGAGCCAGCCCGCCAGCCGGCTGTCGGCCTCGGTGCCATGCCGCCACGCCACCACCAGCAGGACCACCAGCGACCAGAGGGTCAGGAGCACCGCCGGCAGCAGGGCGAGCGTGACGCCGGAGGGACTGTGCAGGTCGATCGGCATCAGCGGGCCACCTCGATCCCCACCGCCCTGTCGACCGGCAGGTAGGGTCGCACCGTCTCCACATACCGCTTCGCGGCGGCCTCGGTACGGCGCAGGATGGGCTGCGGATACAGCCCCATCCACAGCATCGCCACGATCAGCGGTATCAGTACGGCCAGCTCGCGCGGGGTCGCATCCTGGAGGCCCTGGTTTTCCGGGTGCGTGATCGGGTTGAAGAACACCTTCTGCACCGCCACCAGCAGGTAGGCGGCCGAGAAGACCACCACGGTCGTCGCGATGCCCACCGCGATGGGGAATCGGCCGAAACTGCCGATCAGGACCAGGAACTCACCCACGAATCCGTTGAGCCCGGGCAGGCCGATGGAGGCGAATGCCGTGATGACGAACGCGGTCGCGAGCTTGGGCGCGACTCGCGCCAGGCCGCCATAGTCGGCCAGCAGCCGCGTGTGGCGCCGCTCGTAGAGCATGCCGACCAGGAAGAACAGCGCCCCGGTGGAGATCCCGTGCGCGATCATCACGATGATGGCCCCCTGCACGCTGGCCACCGTGCCGCCCCAGATGCCGAGCATGACGAAGCCGAGGTGACTCACGGAGGAATAGGCAATCAGCTTCTTGAGGTCGGGCTGCACCATCGAGACGAGTGCCGCGTACACGATACCGATGACCGCCAGCGCCACGAACACCGCAGCGACCGGTCGGCTCAGCGCGAAGGCAGGAAAGAACGGGATGGCGAAACGCAGGAAACCGTAGGTGCCCATCTTGAGCAGGATGACGGCCAGGTCCACGCTGCCCGCGGTGGGCGCCTCCACGTGGGCGTCCGGCAGCCAGGTGTGGAACGGGAAGATCGGGACCTTGACCGCGAACGCGAGCGCGAAGGCGCTGAAGAGCCAGGGAGCGTACGGGGCCAGCAGGTCACTGTGCCGCACGAGGTGGTCGTAGGCGAAGGAAGTCTCACCCGTCCCGCGCGCCACGATGGTGACCATCGTGATGATGGCCACGAGCATCAGGATCGAACCCGCGAAGGTGTAGACCACGAACTTCGTGGCGGCGTAGAGCCGGTTGCTGCTGCCCCACGTGCCGATGAGGAAATACATCGGGATGAGCAGCAGCTCCCAGAAACAGTAGAACAGGAAGAGGTCCAGCGAGATGAACACGCCGATCATGCCGGTCTTGAGCGCCAGCAGCAGCGCGTAGTAGCCCCGAACCTTCTGGTCGATGGCAAACCAGCTGCCCCACACCAGCAGCGGCATCATGGCGGTCGCCAGCAGGATCATGAAGAGCGAGAGCCCGTCCAGCCCGACGCGATAGCTTATGCCGAGCTCGGGCAGCCAGGTCAGCGTCGCGGCGAACTGCATCCCGCCCTGATCGGGATCGAACGCCCACCAGAGCCCGAGGGCGAGCACGAACTCCGCGATGGCCACCACCAGTGTGAGCCAGCGGGCCCATTGCTTCGGCGCCAGGAGGACCAGGGCCACACCGGCCATGGGCAGCAGCAGGAGCACACTGAGGATCCAGTGCGCATAACCGATGGAGTCGAGGAAGGCGCGCATGCCGGCCTATCGCAGGACGACGCCCAGCACCCACACGGCGCCGGCGACGAAGACGAGGAGGTACAATCCGAGCTGTCCGTTCTCGAACCGGCTGCCCAGCCAGCCAAAGCCCTGCAGCAAGCGGGCGCTGCCCATGACGGCGATGCCATCCACGAGCCACTGGTCGATCGTCTTCCACAGCACCGAGCGCGCGAACCACTGCACCGGCCGCACGATGAACCGGTCGTAGAGCGCATCCACGAAATACTGCCCGCTGAGCACCCGGCGGAATCCCGTCTCGGGCAGCGACTCGGCTGGCGTGGCCACCGGGCCCCGCAGCACGCCCTTCACGCCCAGCACCAGGCCCGCGATACCAACCAGCACCGCCAGGCCGATCAGGGCGGCTTCGGTCGACCCCTCCGGCATCACCAGCGGTACCAGCCCGCGCGACGGCGCCAGCACCGGCTCCAGCCAGTGCTCGAGCCACGCGTGGCCACCGGCGAAGTGCGGAAGGTTGATGAGGCCGCCGGCCACGCTGAGGAGCCCGAGCACGGCCACGGGCAGCGTCATCACCCAGGGCGCCTCGTGCAGCCTGGCCTGTTCCGCGATGCCGCTGCGGTTGGGACCATGGAATGTCATCACCATCAGCCGGCCCATGTAGATCGCCGTGAGCAGCGACGCGAGGGACGCGACCAGCCAGAAGAGGTAGAACACCCCCTGCCCGGCGCCGCGACCGAACACGGACGCGAGGATCTCGTCCTTGGAGAAGAAGCCGGCGAACACCGGGATGCCTGCGATGGCCAGCGTCGCGATCCACATCAGCGTGGACGTCCAGGGCATCGAGGTGCGGAGTCCACCCATATTCCGCATGTCCTGCGGGTCGGCGTGGTTGTGGGTGGAGTGATAGGCATGGTGCATGGTGTGGATCACGCTGCCCGCGCCCAGGAACAGCACCGCCTTGAAGAAGGCGTGCGTGACCAGGTGGAAGATGCCGGCCACGTACGCCCCGCTCCCCACGGCGAGGAACATGAGCCCCAGCTGGGACACCGTCGAGAACGCCAGCACCTTCTTGATGTCGTTCTGCCTGAGGCCGATCGACGCAGCAAAGAGCGCCGTGGCGGCACCGACCGCCGCGACCACCAGGCTCGCCGAGGACGAGAGCGCAAAGAGGGCGTTGCTCCGCACCACCAGGTACACGCCCGCCGTGACCATCGTGGCCGCATGGATCAGGGCCGACACGGGAGTCGGGCCGGCCATCGCGTCCGGGAGCCAGGTATACAGGGGAATCTGGGCGGACTTGCCCACACAGCCCAGCGCAATGAAGAGGGCGATCGCCGTCACCAGCGAGCCGTTGGCCGGCAGCTGCGACGCACGCACCGCAATCTCGCCGAAATCCAAGGTGCCCAGCGCGTGCCACGTCAGGAACATGGCGATCAGGAACCCGAAGTCGCCGATCCGGTTCATGATGAACGCCTTCTTGCCCGCGTCCGCGTTCGCCTGCACCCCGTACCAGAACCCGATCAGCAGGTAGGAACACAGCCCCACGCCCTCCCAGCCGATGAACATCACCGGCATCGAGCTGCCCAGGACCAGCACCAGCATGAACACGATGAAGAGGTTGAGGTACGCGAAGTACCGCGCGTAGCCGGCGTCAGCCTTCATGTACCCGATGCTGAACACGTGGATGAGGCCACCCACGCCGGTGACGACCAGCACCATGAGCGCGGAGAGATGATCCAGCCGGAACGCGATGTCGATCTTGAGGTCGCCCGCCTCGATCCAGCGCCACAACTCGAGCGTCAGTGCCTCGGGGGCGCCGGGTGCCTGCAACTGGCGGAAGCACGCCACCGCCACCGCGAACGCCGCCAGGACAACGCCCGGTCCGACGAGGGAGACCACCGCCTTGGCCGAGGGGCGCGTGAAGGCGATGGCCGAGTTGACCAGGAAGCCGGCGAGCGGAAGCAGCAGGAGCAGCCACAACGGCGCCCCGGCGCCGCTGGGCAGGGCGTCAGCCTGAAGGAGGAGCAGGGCTGGGTGCATCAGCCGTGCAGCAAATTGATGTCCTGCAGGTCCAGCGTCTGGTTGTGGCGGAACAGGCCGAGCATGATCGCCAGCCCGACCGCCGCTTCCGCCGCTGCCACCGTCATCACGAAAAAGACGATGACGTGCCCGCCAAAGCCGTAGTACCTGGCAAAGGCGACAAACGAGAGGTTGACCGCGTTGAGCATCAGCTCCACGCACATGAAGAGGATGATGGCGTTCCGGCGCAGCAGCGCGCCGAGCACGCCGATGCTGAAGAGGATCCCGGAAAGGGCGAGGGTCGGGCCCAGCAGGTCAGGCGCCATTCAGATTCTCCGCTTGGCCAGCACGACGGCCCCGACCACCGCCGCCAGGAGCAGCACCGATGTCGCCTCGAACGGGATGAGGTAGGCATCGAACAGGGGGCGGGCCACGTCCAGCACGACGTTGTCGGACAAGGCGCCGGCCGGGATCGCGCCCGGGAAGCTCGTGGCACCGGCCGGCAGCAGTTCCTGCGCGAGGCGTTCCGGCGTGTAGGCCCAGAGCGCGCCAAGCTCGACCATGAGCAGGCCGGTGACGGCCACTGCCCCGCCGATGCTCAGCGAACCCCGCAGGTCGGTGGAGGTGATGTCGAGATTCAGCAGCATGATGACGAACAGGAAGAGCACCATGATGGCGCCGGCGTACACCAGCACCTGGATGGCCGCGAGGAACGGCGCGTCGAGGATCACGAAGATCCCGGCCAGCGCAAACATGGTACTGACCAGCCACATGGCGGCGCTCACCGGGTTGCGCCGCAGCACGCACATCGCGGCCGAGACCACGGCGGCGGCGAAGAAGATCCAGAAGACGGTGTGCACCGGCTACTCGCCCTTCGGGTCGGCGGGATCCCACAGCGTCGACACCGGGTGCGTCTGGGCGCTGAGGCGCTCGAGGTCGTACACAAATCGCTCGCGCGTGTACTCCGAGTTCTCGAAGTGCACGCCCACGTGGATCGCCTCCTCCGGGCACACCTCCTGGCAGTACCCGCAGAAGACACAGCGGAACTCGTCGATCTCGTAGATGAGGGGATACCGGTTGCCCGACTCATCCTCACCCGGGATCAGCTTGATACAGTTGGCCGGGCAGATCTGCGGGCAGAGGCCGCACGCCACGCACTTGGCCCGCCCGTGCTCGTCGGTGAGCATGCGATGCGTGCCACGCCACCGGGGCGAGATGGTCCAGGTGCCGCGCGCGTCGTCCACGCTGCGCTCCTCGGGATACTGCATGGTGAACTCCTTCCGGCCCATGTGCCGAAACGTGAGTGCCATGCCCTTGAGCGTGGCCCGAAGGTAGCTCATCTCGCGCTCCGGACGGCGGAGCACCTTCACCCCGATGGCCATCAGCCGCCTCCTCGCACGTTCGCCGGACGCAGGCGCCCGGTGAGCAACGGGCGCTCCAGCCGGCGCGGACCCGAGCCCTTCAGCAGGATGCCCCGGTCCACCACGAACAACAGCAGGAGCAGCAGCACCGCGCTCACGCCGCCCAGCCCGAGCAGTACTGCGCGGGTGGAGCTCCACCCCAGCAGGTGCTGGAACAGGTACAGCGTCGAGGTCACCACCACGACGTAGCCCAGCGCCACCGGCAGCATGAACTTCCACCCCAGCGCCATGAGCTGGTCATAGCGGAAGCGCGGCAGCGTCCAGCGCACCCACATCACCACGAAGATCAGGGCGGACGTCTTGAGCGCCATCATGGCGCCGGTGGCCAGGGTCTGCAGCAGGCCGGGCGTCTCATCCCAGCTCGTGAACGGGATGTCCCACCCGCCCAGGAACAGCGCCACCGTCATCGCACACGACGTCAGCACGTTCGCATACTCGGCGATGAAGAACATCGAGAACTTGAACGCGCTGTACTCGGTGTGGTAACCCGCCACCAGTTCCGACTCCGCCTCGGGCAGGTCGAACGGCGCCCGGTTGGTCTCCGCAAACCCCGACACGAAGAACAGGATGAAGCCGAGCGAGAGCGGCACGATGTACCAGGTGCGATGCTGCCCCTCGACCAGCGCGCTGAACGACACGTTCCCCACCAGCAGCAGCACCGGGACGATGCTCAAGCCCATCGCGACTTCGTACGACACCATCTGCGCCGCGGCCCGGAGGCCACCGATCAGGCTGTACTTGCTGTTCGAGGACCACCCCGCCAGCGCGATCCCGTACACCCCGAGCGACGTGATCGCCAGCACGTAGAGGAACCCGACCGGCAGGTCGGTGATGGCGATGGGCGTGGTGCCGGCATGCGAGACCTGCCCGAGGACCGGCAGGGTGACGTCGAAAGTGAGCGGCAGCGGCGCCGCCCAGGGGATCACCGAACTGATGATCAGCGCCGGCACGAACGCCATGCACGGCGCGATGAAGAACAACGCCCCGTTCGCGGTGGCGGGGAAGGTCTCTTCCTTGATCAGGTTCTTGATCCCGTCTGCCACCGGCTGGAGCAGGCCCCCGGGCCCGATGCGGTTGGGCCCGATCCGGTTCTGCATCCAGGCCGACACTTTGCGTTCCATCAGCGTCATGTACGCCACCGCCACCATCGTGATCGAGAAGATCACGAGCAGCTTCAGCACCGCCAGCAGCAGGTAGCCCTTGAGCTCCGGCGTCATGGCGTGGCCCCGGCGTGGAGTGGCGTCAGCACCCGTCCCGTGAAGCCAAGGTTGGCGTGCGTCAGGCCGGCGAAGACGGGGTAGTGCTGTCCCAGCGCGGCGAAGGCTTCCGCGCCGGTGGCGGGCGCGTCACTGTCCGGGCCGGGGCCCGCGAGGACCTCCCCCGCCACCCACCACGCCGGGCGCGCCATCGCGGGCGCCCCCCTGGCCTGCTGGAAGACCTGCACCCGGCCATCGCGGTTGACATACGTGCCGTTCTCTTCCGCCATCGTGGTGAGCGGCAGCACCAGCTGCGCCTGGTGCTGTGCATCGGTGGCGACGCTCCCCATCCAGACCAGCTCGGCCCCGGCGACCGCCAGGCGCGCCTCCTCGTCGGGGGTGAATTCGGCGTCGAGCACGATCACCAGCGCAGCCCGCCCAACCGAGGCGAGCGCGCGCTCAAAGCCGGCGGTGTATCCCGTCAGCTCCGCGCCCGCCAGGTTGGGTACCCGCTCCGGCCGCAGTGCGAGGTTCGGGATGCCGGCCAGCGGCTGCTCGTCGCCCATCGGTACCCGAATCGCCGCAGCGACATCGCGACCGGCCACGAGCTGGCGGACCAGGCCCAGGGACTCTGTGCTCAGCTTGCCCGACGCCAGCAGCACCACCGAGCCGGCCGCCTTGTCCAGCAGCACCCGCAGGCGATCCAGCGCGCGGTCCCAGTCGGTCGCGACCAGGCGCGTGCCCTCGCGCATGAGCGGCGCCTCGACCCGGTCGCCACGATTCAGCCAGCGGTAGCCCTGCCGCCCGGTGTCGCACATGAAGTGGCGGTTGACGTCCAGGTTGGGCCGCGGGCGGAACCGCACCACCACGTCGTCCCGGGTATCGATCGTGATGTTGCACCCCTGGGTGCAGCCCGGGCAGATGCTCGACGTCTTGTCGAGGTCCCAGGCCCGCGCCTTGTGCAGGAAGTCCTTCGACAGCAGGGAGCCCACCGGACAGAGGTCCACGACGTTGCCCGCCCACGGATGGTCGAGCAACTGCTCCTCGGCGATCCCGATGTACGCGCGATCGCCGCGTTCCGACACGTTCAGCACCGGCGCACCGGCCACGTCGTCCATGAAGCGCACACAGCGCGTGCAGAGGATGCAGCGGTTGGGGACGTACAGCACGTCAGGGCCGAACTCCTCCACCGGATTGAAGCGCTTGGCATATTCCCCGTACCGCGTGCTGCCCCGCCCCTCCTGGAACACATAGTCCTGCAGCTCACACTCCCCCGCCTGGTCGCAGATCGGGCAGTCGAGCGGATGGTTGATCAGCAGGAACTCGAGCACGCCCTGTCGCGCGTCCTTCGCCGTGGCGCTGTTGACGTGCACCACCTGGCCCTCTGCCACCTGGGTCACGCAGGCGGGCAGGAGTTTCGGGGCCTTCTCCACTTCCACCAGGCACATCCGGCACACCGCCGGCGACGGCAGCGACGGGTGATAGCAGTAGTGCGGCACCAGCACACCAGCCTGCTTGGCGGCCTCGATGATCGTCGTGCCGGCCGGTACCGTGACCGGCATTCCGTCGATGGTGACGGTGACAGCGGCGCTCATACGGCGGCGAGCACCGGGCGCCGCGCCCCCGCAATGTAGGCGTCGAACTCCTCCCGGAACTTCTGGATGCCACTCACCACCGGCGCCGCGCAGGAGTCGCTCAGCACGCAGATCGTCTTGCCGGTCATGTTCTCCGCGAGGTCGAGCAGCAGCTGCAGGTCGGCCTGCTTGCCACGCCCGGAGAGGATCCGCTCCAGCACCTTCGTGGTCCATGCGGTGCCCTCGCGGCACTGGGTGCACTGGGCGCACGATTCGTGGGCGTAGAACTTCGTGTACCGCCAGATGGTCTTCACCATGTCCGTGCTGTCGTCCATGACGATCACGCCGCCGGAGCCAAGCATCGAGCCCCTCGCCACGATACCCTCGTAGTCCAGGACACAGTCCTCCGCCTCGGCAGCCGACATGATCGGCACCGACGAACCGCCGGGAATCACCGCCTTGAGCGTGCGGCCGGGGCGCATCCCGCCGGCCATGTCGAAGATGAGGTCGCGCATCGGCGTCCCCATCGTGACCTCGTAGTTGCCGGGCCGCTGCACATGCCCGCACACCGACAGGAGCTTGGTGCCGGTGCTCTTCGGGCTGCTGAGCGACAGCCCTTTGTACCACCCCGCGCCGCGCAGCACGATGTGCGGCACCACCGCGAGCGTCTCCACGTTGTTGATCGTGGTCGGCATGCCGAACAGGCCCGACTGTGCCGGGAAGGGCGGCTTGATCCTGGGGTTGCCCCGCTTCCCCTCGATCGAGTTCATCATCGCCGTCTCTTCGCCACAGATGTACGCGCCGGCGCCCCGGTGCAGCACCAGGTCGATCCGCGTGCCTGTGCCGAAGACGTTCGCGCCCAGCGCCCCGCTGGCGTAGGCCTCCTCCACCGCGCGGGTCATGATGTGCCACGGCTCGGTGAACTCGCCCCGGATGTACACATAGATCCGCTCCGCCTGGATGGCATACGCGGCGATGGCGCAGCCCTCGATCAGGCCGTGCGGCGTCCAGCGCAGGATCTCGCGATCCTTGAACGTGCCCGGTTCCGACTCATCCGCATTGCACACCAGGTAGTGCGGCTTGCCATCGTCCTTGGGCATGAACGACCACTTGAGCCCGGTCGGAAAACCGGCGCCGCCCCGGCCGCGCAGCCCCGACTGCTTGACCGTCTCGATCAGCTCGGCGCGTGGCATCGCCAGCGCCTTGCGCAGGCCCTCATAGCCGCCCCGATCGACCCAGCCCGCGTACGCGCGCGCGCCGGGGTCCCCGAAATACTTCGAGAGGAGCACCGTTTCCTTCGGATGACTCGGGTGTGGATAGCCCATGGACTGGTTGACCCCTTACTTGTAGGCGGCGAGGATGCCGGGGACGCGCTCGGGGGTCACGCCCTCGATGAAGTCGTCATCCACCAGGATCGGTGTCGCAAAGCCGCAGGCACCGAGGCACTCCACCTCGATCGCGGTGAACCGGCCGTCCGGGCTCGTGGCCCCCATCTCGCCACAGCCGGACTCACGCAGGATCGCCTGCAGCGTCTCCTCAGCGCCGCACAGGCCGCAGGGCGAGGTGGTACAGACCTGGATGAAGTGCCGTCCCACCGGGCGGGTGTGGTACATCGTGTAGAAGGTCACGACGCCCTTCACGAATGCCGGGGTGACCCCGAGCACCTCGCCCACCTCGGCCATGGCCGCCTCCGAGATCCACCCGCGGCTCTCCTGCACCATCCAGAGCGCCGGGAGCAGGCACGCCTGCCTGGTCGGGTACTTGGGGAAGAGCGCCTCGAGCTTCGCCCTCACGTCGCCCACAAAGACCGGCTGGTGGGACGCGACGGTTCCATCGGCGTTCGGTGCGGCATGGATCATCGGTCGATCTCTCCCATGACAATATCGACGCTGGCGTTGATCGCGATCACGTCGGACAGGAGCGCGCCCTCACACAGCCGGGGCAGCGCGGACAGGTTGAGGAAGGACGGTGGCCGGATGCGCCAGCGCACCGGCTTGGCGCTGCCGTCGGACACGAAGTAGTAGCCCAGCTCCCCCTTCGGGTTCTCGATGCCGAGGTACGCCTCGCCCACTGGTGGCTTGATCCCTTCCATGACCTGCTTGAAATGGAAGATCATCGCTTCCATGTCGCTCATGGCGCGCGACTTCGGCGGCAACACCACCCGCGGGTCGTCCACATTGATCGGGCCGGGCTTGAGGCGAGCCAGCGCCTGCTCCAGAATCCGCACCGCCTGGCGCATCTCCTCCATGCGAACCAGGTACCGGTCATAGATATCGCCATGCTCGCCCACCGGCACGTCAAAGTCGTACGTCTCGTAGCCCAGGTACGGCCGGTCCCGTCGCATGTCGAACGGCACGCCGCTGGCGCGCAGCATGGGGCCAGTCAGCGAGCAGTTGATCGCGGTGTCGGCGTCGATCACGCCGACCCCCTGCGTGCGCCCGCACCAGATGGCGTTGCGGGTGAACATCGAGTCGATCTCGTCCAGCGTCTTCGGGAAGGTCCGGCAGAAGTCGCGCAGCCCGGCGTCCCACCCGTCGGGGATGTCGGCCATCAGCCCACCCACCCGGGTCAGGCTGGTGGTGAGCCGCGCACCGGTCCACGCTTCCTGCAGGTTGTAGATGCGCTCACGCTCCTGGAACGCCCACAGGAAGGGGGTGAAGGCGCCGAGGTCGATGCCGGTCGTGCCCAGCCACACCAGGTGGGAGATAATCCGGCTCATCTCGCAGGCGATGACCCGCAGCACGGTACACCGCTCGGTGATCTCGAGTCCCATGAGCTTCTCGACGGCCAGCGCGAGGCAGACGTTGTTCGCCATCGGCGACAGGTAGTCGGTCCGGTCCGTCAGCGGCACGATCTGGTTGTACTGCCGGTACTCTCCCAGCTTCTCGAAGCCCGAGTGCAAATAGCCGATGTGCGGGATGCAGCGCCGCACCGTCTCGCCATCGAGCTCCAGCACCAGCCGGAGCACGCCGTGCGTGGCGGGATGCTGCGGGCCGATGTTGATCAGCATGTGCTCGGCGCCGAACGCCTCGTCGAAATGGCCCGGCACCTCGAACTCACCGGTGTCCTGCAGCTGCACGCCGAGTGGCACCGTGATCGGGCGCCCCCGGGCGTCCAGGCCTGAGGTGCCGAGGGCCACATCGACCGTGCGCGTGCTCACTCGACAAACCCCCGCTTGCCCTGCTTCAACCGCTCCCGCACGTCGTCCGGCAGGTTTCGGTACTCCTCGGCGATCGACAGTTCCTCCAGCGAGTAGTGCGCCTCCGGGTTGGCCGCCAGCGCCTGGCGGGTCTGTTCCGAACGGCTGAAATGGCCGCGCAGCGGAAAGCTCTTCCGGAGCGGATACCCCTCCGCGTAGGTCTCCCACATGAGGATGCGGCGCAGGTCGGGATGACCGATGAACAGCACGCCGAACATGTCGAATACTTCGCGCTCCAGCCAGTTGGCCCCGCGCCAGAGATCCCATACCGTGGGCACCTCGAGCGGCTGGTCGGCGGGTAGCGCCACCTTGACCCGCAGGTCGGCCGGCCGGTCGTGTGCGCGGACCTGCCACACGACTTCAAGCGCGCGCTCCGGGTCCCGGTAGTCCACGGCGGTGATGTCGGTGAGATAGCTGAAGTCCTGTCCCGGGGTCTCCTTGAGCCACTCCAGCACGTCGTGCACCCGCTCACGCGCGGCGTACACGATCGTGTCGCCACAGGACACGACGTGGCGCTCGATGGCATCGCCGAACTCCTTGCGGAGCGGTGCAACCGAGGGCGACGGCGCGGTGGTCACGTGGATCGGGTCTGGGACACGGAGTTGCCGAAGGGCTCCGACAACTCGTCGATCCGGTCGGCCGGGAGGTAGAGGCCGTTGGCCCCGATCGTCTGCTCCCGGCGGAGGAAGTCGTCGGTGAAGCTCTCGCCCCGGATCTTCTTCATCAGCAGCATGATGCCGTACAGCAGGCCCTCGGGACGCGGCGGACATCCGGGCACGTACACGTCTACCGGGATGATGGTATCGATCCCCTGCACCATGGCGTAGTTGTCGAAGATTCCGCCCGACGATGCGCAGGCGCCCATGGAGATGGCCCACTTGGGCTGCGGCATCTGGTCCCACACCCGCCGAATGACCGGCGCCAGCTTGAAGGGCAGTCGACCAGCGCAGATGAGCACGTCAGCCTGTCGAGGCGAGAAGCTCATGCGCTCCATGCCAAACCGGGAGATGTCGTAGCGGGACGCCGCGCTGGCCATGAACTCGATGGCGCAACACGCGGTGCCGAAGGGCATCGGCCACAATGAACCGGTCCGGGCCCAGTTGGCGAGGAAATCCAGGCTCGTGGTCATGACGTTGGGTGACACCGCCGAAACGACCGGCGACCCGGCCGCTCCGGGCTCGATTTCGCTCAGTCCCATTGCAGCGCCCCACGCTTCCAGATGTACAGGTACCCTGCGCCCAGGACCAGCATGAACGCGAACATTTCAACCATCAGCAGCCCCGCCGAGGCCGGGATGCCGTGGAAGGCCACCGCCCAGGGGATCAGGAAGACCGTCTCGATGTCGAAGACGATGAACAGCATGGCCACAAGGTAGAACTTCACCGAGAAGCGCTGGCGGGCATCCCCGATGGTGGGCATTCCCGATTCGTACGGCTGCGCCTTGGCCGGGTTGGTCCGGTGCGATGACAGGAAGTGCGAAAGCCCGATCAGCAGGATCGCATTGGCGACCACGAACGCGATCAGGAGCAGGATCGGTGCGAAGGGCCTGAGCATCAGGAAGCTCTCGTGAATGTTTTCACTTGTGGGCTGGAAGCTAACCGGACGGGATGGGGCAATTCAACCCGAACTGCCGACAGGCAAACACCCTACGTGTGCGGGCGGCAATGGCGCATCCGCCAGTTATATTGCGGCCGCAAACGCCGCCCCCATCCCGTTCCCCAACCGGTGTGCACCCCCTATGTCCATCAAGTCCGACCGCTGGATCCGTCGCATGGTCCGGGAAACCGGCATGATCGAGCCCTTTACCGACGGCCAGGTCCGGGCCGGTGCCATAAGCTACGGGGTCTCCTCCTACGGGTACGACATGCGGGTGGCGCCGGAGTTCAAGATCTTCACCAATGCGCTCTCCGCCATCGTCGATCCCAAGAACTTCGACGACAAGAGCTTTGTCGAATTCTCGGGCGACGTCTGTGTTGTCCCGCCCAACAGCTTCGCTCTGGCGCGCTCAGTGGAGTACTTCCGAATCCCCCGGAACGTCCTCACCATCTGCGTGGGCAAGTCGACCTACGCCCGCTGCGGCATCATCACGAACGTCACCCCGTTCGAGCCCGAATGGGAAGGTCATGTAACACTCGAGATCAGCAACACAACACCATTGCCCGCAAAGATTTATGCCAATGAAGGTGCGTGCCAGTTCCTGTTTTTGAAAGCAG
>JANNSD010000159.1:0-9456 GCA_031402225.1 Gemmatimonadota bacterium
CGAGCGTAGGAAGGGTAGCCCCAATGACACTAGCACGTAGAAGCAGAACCCTCGTGTTCACGATGTGCCGCGGCAGGTTCGCACGAGCGTACGATCGAGCAGGCGCTCGAGTGCATCCCAAGCAGCATCGCCCTGCCAGAGCGTGTTATGTCCGACACCCGGAACAACGACAATGTTCTTGTCAATCGATCCCAAAAGCTCCAGTACGGCGGTCGCGTCCTCGATTCGGACAAACGCATCCTGCGCACCCACTACAACTACTGCAGGCTCGCGAACCCTTGGGAGGGAGCCGCGGCTGTCGAACGCGAACCGGTCAGTGCCCAATAGGCTCGCCAGGAAGCCGGACCTTTCGCGGATCGCGGGACCGAAGGCCTTAAAAGGAGCATACAACGCCACTCCGCCGACATCCTCTGTGGCAGCAAGGTCAAGTGCGAGGCTTGCGCCCAGAGAATGCCCAACAACAACGATGTGATCGCCTGACTCACCCATGACGACAGTCAAATAGTTATAGGCCGCTCGAGCGTCAGCATATAGCCCATGTTCTGACGGTACGCCAGTACTCCCGCCATATCCTCGATAGTCGACGGCCAACACCCGCAGGCCAAAACCTGCTAGCCATCGGGCAATCGGTATCAATTGACGTGCATCCCCAGCGTTGCCATGCAGCAGAAGCACGGTTCCGCAGTACCGAGAGCTCCCCTTGATCTTAGGTGTAATCACCCATCCGCTCAGGTTCTCGCCGGTAGACGGGATGGCAACGTGCATGGCGCCCGGCCCCCAATCAGAGCTATCGCGGGGTGACGGAGCGTATCGTTCCGGCATATAGACAATACGCTCTGTACCCCAAGTCCGGAGTGCCAACAAGAAAAGGCCGAGTAGCATCGCTACCAGGAGCACCTTGGTCGTCCATCGGGCCACCCTGGTGGGTGGGGCAGGTAAGAGGCGCATATGCGGTTCTTGGAGTCTAAGTCAGTGAGGGCAGCGGCGGCATTCCCGTCGCCGCCCCTTGATCACTGGCTTTGGCAGCGGCCCAACTTACGGAGTGCCCGTCGTATCTGGTGGTGCCGGCGGCGGCGTCGGCGGGTCGGCGGGAATCAGATCTGACATGGTCATGAGCATGGGTGCGGCCGGCTCGTCAATGAGCTCCATGCTTGTCACCCTGCGTACAACGGGCTGCTCATTGCTGCTTTCTGCACTCATAAGCACCTCCTGATGGTGGGAGAACAATGGCGCCTCCTAGATGAGCGCCACATTCCTTGCGGCAAGCACACAGAGCAGGACTCCAATGCTTGCGCATGCTGCAAGCGCCAACCGCACACGCCATCCAATTGGGCTGGCGGATGCTGCGACTTGCCAAGGCCGAACTACACCGGTCGCAGAGGCCACAATGTGAAGGCCATCACGCGGACCCCACGGCAGGAGGTTGATGCCCGCCGCAAGCAGATTGATTGAGATCAGCATCTCTCCTCCCGGCCGCATCGCCGCTCCTCCCATCGCAAGCCAGGTTCCGAGGAAGACGTTGGCAGCTGGCCCGGCGAACCAGATTAGACAACGGACAAACGCTCGTGCGCGCAGCAGCGACGGTAGACGAATCCAGACAACAGGGATTGCCACCCAAACCAATCCGAGACCGATTCCCTCCGAGGGTTCGCAAAGTGCTTCTGCCACCAAACCGTGGGCCGTCTCGTGCACCAACAGGGCAGCGCAAAGACCAAGACCTGCCGTTACCAGTGGACTATGGACACTGGTCCATGCGAGAAGTGCGGAAAGCAGGAACCCAGCCGCGCTCCCCACAAGCATTGCCATCCGCCGTCGGTGACCAGTGGGAAACGTATAGGCGATACGGTGCGGAGACCCCGCCCCACCGTGCGTTAGGCCGCGCTTCGCGGTGATCAGGGAAACAAGCTGCTCACTCACATGACGCTCGCAGCCGTTCCATATGCATGCTTGCAAGAGGTCGCCATCATGCTTGCCTGCCCGCAGATCATTGATCGCGGCCTGCACAGCCACCGCCCCCGCCTCCGTGATTGTGGCGCGGGGAATCTCACCCACCAGGACCAACCACTTTCCCTCGCTACTTCCAGGGAATGGTTCGAGCCCAAGGTGAGAGCTACTGAGTGCGTTCTCAGGCGACATTCACGGAATAGAGAAAGGCCCACTCCCATGGGTCGTCGGCATAGCGAGCAAGGAGATCATCTCGAACGGACGTTGAGAACCCAACGTCATCCCCGGCGAGGACGCTCTGGCGGCGGAGCGATGCGAAGGTCATCCGATATGAGCTGCCTCGGCGAGCTGGAAAGCGAGCGTCAGCAGCTATTACAGGCGCCTGCGAGATCCGCACCAACCAGCCGAGCCAGCGCAGGGATGGAGCGCGCGCCTCAAAAGGCGCGTGCCCGGCTCTGGAATGGGTGCTGTTCGGCGAGTTCGTGTGCGGAGCGTAGTCCGGTAGCACCAAGGCAATGGCGCCGGCGCGTACGCGCGCTACTACCTTCTTGACATCTGAGGTCGATGCAGAGCTAAAAATGGACACGTTGCCCCATGCACATTCACGCTTGTGGCGGTCGAACAGGATCCCCAGGTTCACATGGTGAGTGGTGATGCCGTAGTGAAACATCACCGTGTCAGATTGAGTGGCAGCTAGCCAAAGGGGAATGATTGGGAACGCGCCTGCATGAAGTGCCACCACTATCGCGCCACGGCCGAGCGCGAGGGCGTCGGCGAGGTGTTGCGTGCCATCGACAGTTACGTCACGAGTCAGGAAGCGGGAAAGCGTGTCGGGTGAGGCGTAGTACGCCAATCGCACCAGGGCGTCCTGCCGTGATGCAGCCTTCTCATGTCGTCGAACATAGCGATCACTCTGAAGGGAACGTGTCAGACCTCTTTCACGAATCATTGCCTTTGCCGAGATGTCCAAGGCACGACTTGACCGGAGGGCGCGTTGGGTGAGCTCAGCAGACAGGCTCAACGCCATGCGTGGCGGAAGGTGCTTGCTGATGGCGCACAATGCGTGATGCCTCAGGGTCCGACCTCTAGGAAGAAGGGCCTTCGCCCTTTCGACGAGAGAACGGGAGGGGGGCGCAATCGGAATACCGTCAACTGAGCGAAGCGCCCCAATCCATGTCAGGCTCGCGATCAGTGACTGTAGCTCGGCAGTACCGCCGGGCCTGGTAGGCCGGTGTTGCGGAGAGCCTCTCCAGCGCTCGATTACTTCGAGGGCGGCACCGTTTGCTGCCAGGAATCTGCCGGGGATTCCTGCGTGCACCAGGTACTCGGCGCCGGCTCGCCTGATAGTGAGCGGGTTCAGCTCAATAACCGGCACAGGATCCGGTTGTGAAGCGCTCGTCATGAGGCGCACTGTTCGTTCTTGTAGCCGATGCCGTTATACCTCCAACGCTTCCATAGATTGTTGGTGAACAAAGCGTTCGGACCAACAAAGTTGCACATGAATGGCAGAGTGCGGACAGTCTCAAGTGACTCAAGCGTGCACCAGGTGCCAAGGGCTTCGCAGCCGTGATAGACGAGTTCGCCGAGTTGAGCTGCAGTTTGGAAGGTCCCTCCAGGCAGTCCCTCGTAGCGCTTGAAGCGGAACCACGTGTAGTACCACGTATAGCCGTTGATGAGCTCGGGGTAGTTGCTGCCGATTGCGTGATTCTGAATATTCGGACTATCGAGGAACTGAGAGTCGAGGTATGGCCCGGGGAGATTGGTGTCAAAGAATGGCCCGGTGCCATCATAGTAGCGCTTGCCGTATATGCTCCTACCTGGAGCATCCATCTGATGCGATTCGATTTCGACGCTGAAATAGCCCACGAAGATGCCTCGGAAGCCCCATGGATCCTGCCACATGACGTGCTGCCAGACATACTTCGAGTAGGTATCCTCCCCCACGTAGATCTTCCCTTCGGTCGGTGCCCAGTGAGAGTTGAACACATAGTCATCGTAGCTGGTGTAGTCGTCCCATGGATCGGCCAACGGTGACGATACATACGATGTCGGTGGGGGAGGCGGTGGCGGACAGTTCCCATAGAACTCGCATGATTTGAGCGCGGCATGATCTGCGGGTCCGGGTCCTTCAGGCTGAAGTGCAGGCACTCCGGCTGCATCGCGCAGTAGCTGCAACTTTGCCTTGGAGGGCGAGATAAGCCGGCTCGCGAACGACGCATCACGCGAGGTAGCAAATGCGGAGTCAACTGTCTCAAGGCGGCTGGTGGCTGATAGGAGCTGTGCAGAAGAGCCTGCGACCGAAACTTCGAATACGGTCGGCCCTCCATTGTCCCATTCCTTGAGGCGCGCCGCATGTGCCGCAAGCAGATGGTCATATGACACACGGCGACGAGATTCGTTCTCCATGTCCTGCGCCAACTTGGTAAGCCGGATGCTTTCAGTGAGGAAGGCACGACTAGTGGACTCGAAATCACGCACCACGGAGTCTAGCGTTGCCGCAGGAGGGGATGCATAAAAACTGACTTGCACATCGTAGGGACTCGCAAAGGCGGTGGCAAGAGAAACGAGCGGCATCCGGTCAGCCTCCAGTGCGGCCGCTAGGTCGCGAAAGCGAACTGCTGTCCGGAACGTCAGCCTAACGGTATCGGTAACACTACGGTTGTTCCGCCAGCGGTCTTGCGCCTCGACAATTGACGCGGCACTCGGGGCGCGAGCGCCGGGTGCAGATACAGGGGCTTCCGGGCTGCAGGACAAGAGGCCCAGCGTCACACTTGCCACGAGTGTGCCCACCGCCAGCGCGCGACTTCTGGGGTCAAGTCTCATCGATGGAACTCCTTGTGGGTATGCGTGGCTTCGGCCCGGCGCCCGGTAAGGCGTGCTCAGCGACCAGTAGCAGTTCGTGGATCCAGGATGCGTTTGATGCATCAACACATCCTCAAATGACCTACAAAAAAGTGGTCCCCTCTTCGCTGCCAACGCCTGTTGCCACAACGAGTTGCTGCCGTGACGCATGCCTTGTCAACGGGGGTCGAAAATGTCCTCTTTCGGCGATTGAAAGTTTCCCATGTTGGGGACGAGCCCTCGCCGCACGCGGTGGGGGCTTTGTGCCTAGTCGTCTTGAATCGCGTGGAGCCGACGTATCGGCGTCCCTCGACGCCCATGGCCGCCCCGCCAGGTGGGGGCCTGGACTAAATCGAGGCGCCGGAGCGGGTGGCAACCCCGCCTCCACCATTCTGCAACGGGGTTCAGCAACGGGGTTCAGCATCTGGGTCTCCGCGAGTGCCCCTGCCGCCGCCCAGGGACTCAAGAGTCGAGCGCCTTCCGGCTGCTGCTCCGCGAGGTCATCCCCTAGCCGTTCATCGCCACCCCCCCATCGGCCGGGTAGAGTCTTCTCGACTCTAGAGCGAGCAACGACCACATGCAGATCGTCAACTTTTGGACATGGCAGGTGGCGCGTCTCGCCAAGGTCGAGGCCCGTGCCGGACTCACGCCTCCACTGGATGCGACCCGTCGATATCTCCGGACCACGGCGAACTTTGCAGGATTCGCCGGACGGGCGGCGACTCGGCCGCACCAGATCGTCTGCGCCGAGCGCGCCGAGGCGGGGGGGCGACGCCTCGACGAGGCTGAGCGATGCCTGACTCTCCTGTGTCGGGATGCTCGTACGGAGGTCCGCCGACCGATCGTGATGATGGCCCAGTCCCGCGCGGTGGTCCTGCAGGGCACCATGGCCCTGCTGGAGGCCGGGTTTGTCGTCGTATCCCTTGCGTATATCGTGTCGCTGGTGGAAGCGGCAGTCGCCGCCGCGGTCACGGTGATTGCCGCGCCGCTGCTCTCGAAAGTCGTCGGCGTGGTGATCAGGCAATGGCCGCACCGCCCCACCCGCGATAGGCTGGGCGCTGGGGCAATCGCAGCGGTTTTGGTGGCGTTGGTCCTGGCGCTCGCCCTAGTCCGTCAGATGGGTCTCTCCGCAATGCTTGCAGAGCAGGCGGGTCGCCCGCTTCCCACGGCACTCGCGTGGCTACTCCTGCCGCTCACCGCGCTTCCCGTGTTCGGAAGCCTCGTTCTGGGCTACATGTCCGAAGACGTTGTGCCAGGCCTAGTGCGCGCCACGACGCACCGGGATGCCTGCCGGACAGCTTACGTGCGCGCGGCGCGGCAGGAGGCCTTGGCCCGCGAAAAGGACGAGCGCCAGCAGCTCGAAGCCGTGGAGCTTGGGGAGCAACAGCGTTGGGCGTACGAACGGGCCGCCTTGCTCCGCTCAGGAAGCGTACCGGTTGCTCGGCTGCGCCAAGTCAGTGACGAGCGCGACGCCGGCTCCTTTCTGCACGCCGCCAACTGAACTTCCACGGGAGGCACGGCATGCCTTGGTTCAATCGATCATCACCGCGCCTGAATCGGGTGCCGCTTGCAGTCGCCATTCTGCTCGCTGGGCTCACCGCGTGTGAACGCCGGGCCTCTCAGCTGGCGATCATCGTCGACAACTCCGCGTCGGTCAGTCAGGAAGAGGAGGCGCGCCAGGAGGCAGAGCTCGCGCAACTCGTGCGCCAGGCGGAACCGGGCACCCGGATCCTAATGCAGCCCCTGCCTGCGGGTTCCGCAGCAGAGGCGGATGCGCTTCCGCTCTTGGATATCCGCCTGCCGCATCGCTACGAGCTGGACCGGTCGCGGCCGGAGAGTGAGCGTGCGCGAGTCCGTGCGCTCGACTCGCTGGCGCACGCTGTCGCGGTGCTTCGGAGCCGCCCTCCCGTGCTGCAGAGCGCCATCCTCGAAGCGATCCAGTTGGCCACGGCTCGCCTCGCCCCTTGGGGCCCGGCCAAGCCGACCACGATGATCGTCTTCTCGGACGGCCTGCAGGACTCGGGGTACCTGCGGATCACCCGCAGGAGCCCACTCACGCTTGCCGATGCGAAGAGCGCCGGCAAAAGCCTGACCCTGAACGGTGTCTGTGTGGTGCTGTCCGGGGTGAGCGATGAGAAGGTGGCGCGGTGGTGGAAGTCCGCGCTTCAAGAGGCTGGTGCCCGTGAGATCGTCGTCGGTCCGCAGCTGGCCTACGTGCCGAGCTGTGGATAGCTACCTACAGGCCGCGTGGGACGGGTTGCGATGTGACTTCCGAAGAGCGGCTCAAACGTATGCAGGTCGTTGGACTGAAGTGGCTCACTTGGCCCGTGCACGCAGTGCTCGCCCCCATTGGAGAACGAGGCGAACGGGCCCAACCGAGCCGATCCTCAGTCTGGCCTATGGCGGAACTTGGCTCCCAATGTTGAGGACCTCAATGACGGCCGCGCACAGCCAGATCGCTCATTCGAACGCCATGCGTTGTCTGATTGACGCGGATTTCGAGCTGCAGGCAGCCCGTGTGGTGCGGTGCGGGCCGCCGCCGATCGCCGGCCCAATGACGCTCGCAACGTTGCGTGTGTACTGCGCTGAGCCGGGTGCCGAGCTTGACCTCCTCACGACGGGCAAGGGTGCCGTCTCGGTCGCATGGCGCCGGCTGGCTCTCGCGCCCGTGACCGGCGTCAGTCCCTGGACTGCCACCACCGGGCTGGCAACGGAGCTCGCTGAGGCACCCTACCGGGAGCGGCCGCCAACTGCGCCCGACCTCGTGGCCGCACTGCACTGTTCCGCGCTGGCTCTTCCGTGGGAACTACGAACGCCCCTTCGCCTGGCGCTTGAGTCGCTCGCGTCTCCGAGCATGGTCGAGGCGGCACTTGCTCCCCTCACGACGGTGGAGGTCGTGAAGCTGGTCGCTCCGGAAGCGCTGTACACCGCGTGGGCGGAAGCGAGGGTCGCACTCCTCGGCCTCGCAGTGGCAGGCCTGCTGGACCCGTTCGCCCAGGCAGCTTTTGAGGTGCTGTCCGACGTTGTGGTGATGCGCAGGGCCCAGGCAGCCCAGCTCGAAAAGCTGTGGATGACGCAGCGCGAACACGTCTCGTCGTATCTCGCCGCCGTCGAGAGAGCCGATCGCGAGGCCCGCTGCTGGTCCGAGCGCCTCATGTCCGGTCTGCTCAAGCCGACGCGCCACCCCCTGCTCGCGAGGCTCCTCAGCGAGGACGGTGTCGCCTTGCGCTTCCTCCAGGGGCGGCAGGCGATCGTTGGCCCTCTACTGCAGCGAGGGATCCTGCACGTGCAGTCCGCGGCGGCGCACGAGCAGTGGCGTCACGACGCGCTCGCGGCAGCGCTCTCGCGGACAGCGCCACAGTCGAGCCGGCCGGGAGCCGAGGTAACTGCCGGTGTCCTCAGCGGCGCGACGGCCGCGGACCAGTTCCGGCACGTGCGCGAGGCGCTTGCGGCAGAGGTAATCGGCCACGAGGCAGTGCTTGATCGCTTGGCGCTCGCGGCGATTCAACACCTGCGTGGTCCGGTCAGCCCGAGGCTTCTCCTTTATGGGGACACGGGGGTGGGGAAGAGCACGCTCCTCGGCGCACTGGCACGCGCCGTCGGAGACCCTCTCGCCATCGTCAACGTGGCGGAGCTGGCGGAAACCAACTGGAAAGGCGTTGACTTGCGTGATGTGCTCGACGCGGTGCTGCCGAAGGCGCCGCAGTTCACCGCGCACCACCGCGCGGTCGTGGTGCTCGACGAATTGGACAAAGCCTCGCTGGCAGGGGAGAGCGGAGTAAGCCTCAGCTACCGCCTCGGCAAGCAACATTCGCTGCTGGGCCTGCTCGGGGGTGTGACGCCCCTATCCCTCTCGGACAATCGTGTGTGGTACTCCGACCGCGCGTTGATCGTGGGGGCCGGGGTGTTCACCGGCGTCCCACGGACCCATCGCGTTGCGCCTAGCGCCCTCCTCGGGAGTGGATTCCAGCCTGAACTCGTGGATCGATTCGGGGCGCTGTTATACCTGGAGCACCTGGACGCACAGGGGTTTCGCATGCTGCTCGAGCGGACGGCCGCCACGTGCAGTGATGCGGCAGCGCGACTCGGCTATTCGCTGGGCGTGACCGCGACTGCCCTCAATCGCGTGCTGCGGGCTTATCTCGGGCACGGATGCGAGGCCGGACCACGCGCAGCTCAGCAGTGGATCCGCGACGCCGCTGACAGGGTGTTGATGAGGGCCCTCAGGTACGCGGAGAACCCGGCGCGCTCGCTTGTGGTGGCGCCGGACGATCTGGAGCTGCCTCGGATGATGGTCCGGGAGGATGACGGAGGCGAGGATGAGCAGCACGTGGGACGCTTTGTGTAGTTCACCGCCCGGGTCCACGGGGTGCCGCCAAGAGGGGTCTTGCTTGGCCTGCAGGCGGGCGCCCTGTTGCTCACCGCTTTCCCTTCCGGTGCTGACCCGTAACCCACTGGGGGCGACCTGCTGACCCCTGTGCGCAACGACATCGGCCTCATGGGTCCCCGTCCAAAGGCTTGACTGCCAGCCCCTGGATCCCGACCGCGCGGTTGACCACTCAGGGTTCGACGAAAGGCTAGCGGGAGGAGGTAGCGATATGTGGTCTCAACCGCGGTGCACCGTTCGATGGGCCGGCTTCGGCGCGCTAGAGATTGTTGAAGCCCGAGAAG
>JANNSD010000160.1:0-20227 GCA_031402225.1 Gemmatimonadota bacterium
CGATGTTCTCGAACACGTGCGTAAACAGCATGCCGAGAATCCCGAAGACCAGGAGGCCCGAGAACGGATCGGAGGCCCGCCGCGCGATCCGCACCAGCGAGAAAAAAAGCACAGCGTACAGGATCAGCGCCGTCATGACGCCCATGAAGCCGAGCTCCTCCCCCACCACCGAGAACACGAAGTCGGTGTGCTGCTCCGGCAAAAAGGCCAGCCGTTTCTGCGGACCCTGGGTATACCCGGTGCCGAACCAGCCGCCAGACCCGATCGCGACCTTCGACTGGATGGCGTGGTAGCCGGCCTTCTGGGGATCGATCTCCGGGTTGAGGAAGGTGAGAAGCCGGTTCTGCTGATAGGTGTGCAGTCGGCTCCAGATGGGGATCGCGATTGCCCCCATGACCACATTGGCGAGGTAGACCGACACCGAGTCGAGGATGTACGGCCGATAGAACACCAGGATGGCGAACAGGGCGATCATCCAGAGTGTCCAGCCGAGCGTGCTGAAGCCGAGCAAGAGGCTGAACGCCGGTGACGCGACGAGGAACAGCACCAGCGGACGGGCACCGGCCCAGAACAGCATCGCGAACAGGATGCCGACGAACACCAGAGCACTGCCCAGGTCCGGCTGCTTGAGCACCAGCAGGAACGGCACGCCCACGATGAGGGACGGCATCAGCACGTCGCGCATCGACCGGGGAGGCTCCCGCAGCCCGGAGAGGTACCGGGCCAGCATGAGCACGGTGGCGATCTTGGCGAACTCCGAGGGCTGCCCCACCTGTCGCCCGCCGATCGACAGCCAGCTGTGGCTTGATTCGGCGGTACCGGCACCGGTGCCGACGGCAAGCACTACGACCAGTAGCAGAATACCGAGCCCGTACAGCGCCGGTGCGGCCCACTCCAGGATGCGCGGCGACACCTGGTAGACCACGAGCGCCACCGTGAAGCCGATGCCGCTCCACACCAGCTGGCGAAACCAGACGCCGGCCGCGCGGGTCGGGACGTCAGTCTGCCCCGCCGAATAGAGGATCAGCAGCCCGAACGCCACCAGCAGCAGCGTGGTGACGGCCAGGGTGCGATCGAACACGTTCACCGACTTCATCGGGTGATCCCGACCGAGCGCAGTGCCACGGGCCCCGCCACGGTCGTGTCGGCCGGCGTGTCCCGTGGCGCACTGTCAACCGGCAGCTCCAGCTCACTCGGCGTGGGCGGCGGCGCCGCGGGACCCAGCACGTACCGGCTCAGCGCCTTCACCACGTAGGGCGCCACCACGGTGCCGTGTTCCGCCGCCTCCATGATGCCGCCAATCACGATGGTCGGGTTGTCGGCGGGTGCAAAGCCGATGAACCAGCCGTGATCCTTGCCGTGCGAGTTCTGGGCGGTGCCCGTCTTGCCGGCGACCGCGAGGTCGGTGCGGCGGCTCGCCGCCGCGGTGCCCTTCTCGACCACGGCGACCAGCGCGGTGCGCAGGACGGCGAGCTTCTCGGCCGTGAGCCCGAGGTCGCGAACGGGCTCGGCCGATTCGCGGACCACAAAGGGCGATCGCACCTTCCCGTCGCCGGCCAGCGCGGCGTAGAACTTCACCATGTTGATCAGCGTCTGGGTGTTCTCGCCCTGGCCGATGGAGAAGTTGAGCACCGTGGCCGGGGCACTCCAGTTGCGCGCGCCGTAGCGCTTGTCGAAGTAGGTCTGGTCGGCCGGGAAGATGGGCTCCTGCTCGCTCGGCAGGTCCACGCCGCTGCGATCCCGGAAGCCCATGAGCACCCCGTCCGCGATGATGGCGTCGAGGCCCAGCCGCTGTCCCAGCTGGTAGAAGTACACGTCACAGCTCTTCGCCACGGCGCCGATGAGGTCGAGCGACCCGTGGCCCTCCTTCTTCCAGCACTTGAACACCCGGTTGCCGAGCCGGTAGCCGCCGTTGCACGACGCCGGCATGTGGCTGTCGAAGCCCACCACCCCGCGCCGCAGCGCCATCGCCGCGATCGCCAGCTTGAACGGCGACGCCGGCGGATACCGCCCGTTGATCGCGCGGTTGATGAGCGGGTGGGCGTCGTCGGTGACGAGGCTCCGGTAGTCGGCGCTGGAGATCCCGCTGGCGAACAGGTTGGGATCGTACGACGGCGCGGAGTACAGCGCGCGAATCTCGCCCCTGGGCGTCATGGCAACCATGGCACCGCGGACACCGGCGGGCCAGATGCTGTCGATGTAGCGCTGCAGGTCGAGGTCGATGGTGGTGTGGAGGGCGCGGCCCGCCACCGGTGCCAGCGACGCCGCGCTGGCCTCGTTGCGCACCAGCCCGCCCCGCGCGTTCACCTCGATGTAGCGCACGCCCTCGCGGCCCCGCAGCGTGTCGTCATACTCCCGCTCGATGCCGGCGCGACCCACGATCGATCCCGACAGGGCGCCAGGAAACCGGTCCGACGTGAGCTCGGCGTCCGTCACCTCCGACACATAGCCGACGACGTGCGCCACCGCCCTGCCCGCGGGGTAGAGCCGACGCGGCTCTGACTGCAGCACCAGACCCGGCAGCAGCGCCCGGTGCTCCTCCAACCGGCTGGCCGTCTCGAAGGAGGCTTCCCCGAATACCGGCGCAGGCTGGTAGCGCGCTGCCCGCCACCGGCGCACGATCTCGCTGATGCCGGCGCTGTCGAGCGGGACCACCGTGGCCAGGCGGCGCAGCACCGCCCGCAGCGAGTCGGCGTTGGTGGCCAGCAGCTTGACCGTGTAGCCCGGGAGATTCTCCGCGATGACCTCGCCCTTCCAGTCGAGGATCGCGCCGCGTGGCGGGGGCAGCGGCACCGGGCGCAGCCGGTTGGACTCGGCGCGCAGCTGGTACCGCTCGTGCTGAATCACCTGCGCGCGAAAGAAGGCGCCGGCCAGAACCAGGAAGGCGACCGCAATGATCCAGCGCGCGCCGCTCGCCCGTCGCTGCAGCTCGGTGGGATCGAGGTGGTTCATTGCTGGTCGAGCCGGATGCGGAACCACCCACCGAACAGCACCAGCAGCACCGTGCCGGCCAGCGCCGTGGTCAGCGCCTGCAGCGGCGCGTCGATCAGCAGCGATGACGCGAGCCCCTGCTCGCCCGAACCGCTGGCGACCAGCACAATCAGGTCGCGGAGCCACACGGCGCCAAACATGAAGCCGGCGTTCACCAGGATGTTGTCGGCAAAGAAGAACGCCCGTGTCAGGGCGGCGAGGTAGCCGACCACCGTGTTGGCCAGGGCGGCCGCGCCGAACCGGGCCGGGCTCAGCGCATCACTCGCCAGGCCCACGACGAAGCCAGCCAGCGCGCCTACCCCCGGGCCGCTGCGCAGCGCCAGGAGCACCAGGCCGATCATCACGAAATCGGGGGCGTAGCGACCTTCGAAGAGCCGCGGGCGCACGTAGAACTGGAGGAAGAGCAACAGCCCGAGCGCGACCGTCAGCTGCACTCGGTTGGCGGCCCTGGCGCTGGTCATCGCGCCACCCCTGCGGTGTCAGCCGCCAGCGAATCGAGGCCGCGGCCGGCCGCGGCGGCCACGGAATCAGCCTCCAGCCGGCGTCGGCGCGCGCGGGCCCGGGCCCGGGCCGCCGAGTCGACGGCAACCGGCGGGGGCGCTACCGCGGTCGGAGGAGGCGCTGCCGGCACGGAATCGGTGGTGTCCCGGATTGGCGCGAAGGCAGCTGGGATCCGGAGCGGTGTGGCACCGTGCAGGATCAGGACGTGTCCTGCGACACTCGGCTGGGCCGACGGCCGAAGCCGATACACCCGCTCCCAGCCGAGCTGCTCCCGCTCTACACCCACCACAGTTCCCACCGGAATACCGCGGGGGTACACCCCGCCCAGCCCGGATGCGATGACCACGGCACCGTCGGCCAGGGTATCGCGATAGGTGATCGCCCGGAACTCGAGCCCGGTGCGGCTTGCATCACCGGTGGAGGTGGGACCCACGATGCCCGCGACCTGTCCATTGGCCGACACCGCGCTCACGCGGAACTCCGGGTGTGCCCAGGTCATCGCGATGCTGGTATGCTCGTCCACCTCGCGGATGGCGCCGATCAGGCCCTCCGGCGTCACCACCGGGTCCAGTGGTGCCACGCCGTCGGCGCGGCCGGCATCGAGCAACAGCGTACGACCGTCAGTCGGCAGCGTCTGGCGAAGGACTTCGGCGGGAATGAACCCGGAACCGGTGCGCACGGTGAGGCTGAGCAGGTCGCGCAGCTGCGCGTTCTCGACCGCGAGTCCGGAGAGGGTGCGGCTCAGTTCGGCGAGGGAGTCACGCTCGGAGGCGACGGCCCGAAAGCGGGTACGGCTGGTACGGCCTTCGGCCGCGCGCTCCTGCAGCCAGACGAACGGGGCGAGGGCGGTGGTGCGCAGTCCCGCCGCCACCGCGATGCCCCAGGCGGCCGGCATGAGCAGCGCCAGCACCGACAACAGCATGCACCCGGCAAAGAGCCATGTGTCGCGGCGGGACTCCCAGCGTTCCGTGCCCCGCGCCATGGATCAGGCGGAGAGGACGCTGCGGTACTTCTCGAAGTCGTCGAGAATACGGCCGGTGCCGCGCACCACGCAGGTCAATGGATCCTCGTCCACGTGGATCGGCAACCCGGTCTCCTGCTGCAGGAGCACATCCAGCCCGCGGATGAGCGCGCCGCCGCCGGTCATCACGATGCCGCGATCGACGATGTCACTCGCGAGCTCGGGCGGGGTGATTTCCAGTGCGCGACGCACCGCGTCGACGATCTGCTGGATCGGCTCCTGCAGCGCCTCGCGGATCTCGCTCGAGTGCACCCGCACCGTCTTCGGGATGCCCGACACCAGGTCGCGGCCCTTCACTTCCATTTCCCGCTCCTCGCCCACTGGCGCTGCCGACCCGATCTTGATCTTGATCATCTCGGCCGTTGGTTCACCGACGAGCAAGTTGTAGTTCTTGCGCATGAACTGCACGATGGCCTGGTCGAGCTCGTCGCCGCCGGTGCGGATCGACGTGTCCGACACGATGCCCGACAGCGCGATCACGGCGATCTCCGTGGTGCCGCCGCCGATGTCGATCACCATGTTGCCGGTCGGCGTTTCGACCGGGAGGCCCACGCCGATCGCCGCCGCCATCGGCTCCGCCACCATCAGCACCTGCTTGGCGCCGGCGGTCTCCGCGGAATCGCGGACCGCGCGCCGTTCCACTTCGGTGATGCCCGACGGCACGCACACGATGACCTTCGGCTTGACCCGGAAGATGTGCTTGTCGATGATCGTCTTGAGGAAGTAGCGCAGCATTTTCTCGGTCACGTCGAAGTCGGCGATCACGCCGTCCTTGAGTGGCCGCACGGCGAGAATGCCGTCCGGCGTGCGCCCGAGCATGCGCTTCGCCTCCAGCCCGATGCCCTTGATCTTGCCGGTGGCTTTCTCGATCGCCACGACCGAAGGCTCGTTCAGCACGATCCCTTCACCCTTCACATAGATGAGGGTGTTGGCGGTACCGAGATCCACCGCAATTTCGTTTGCAGGGAGAAACGAGCCAAAATTGAACCGTGACATTTTCACCGCCCGGGGAACGCTCTAATTCAAGTGAGATCGAAACTTACGGCAGGGGGTGTTGTCAATCAACACACCAAGGCAACTCTCGTCAGTGTCCGGTGCTGCCGAAGCCCCCCTCCCCCCGGCTGGTGGCCCCCAGCTCGTCGGCCCGCCGGAAGGTCACCGCCTCCACCCGGGCGAACACCAGCTGGGCAATGCGCATGCCGCGGGTGACCCTGAAATGGTCGGCGCCCAGGTTGATCAGCGCCACCTTCAGCTCACCCCGATAGTCGCTGTCGATGGTGGCCGGGGTGTTGGGCAGGGTGACGCCGTGCTTCAGGGCCAGGCCGGACCGGGGGCGGATCTGACACTCGAACCCGGCAGGCACCGCAATGGCAAACCCAGTCCGTACCAGCTGCCGGGCGCCCGGGGCCAGGTCCACGTCGTCCGCGCTGGCCACGTCGTAGCCGGCCGCGCCGGCGGTGGCCGCGGCGGGCTCGGGCAGGCCCTCCCCATGCGGCAGGCGGACGATCTCGACGTCGATCATGCTAGGCCAGCACGGACGCCACGTCCACCAGCGGGAGCCCGAAGGCCTCGGCCACACCGGGGTAGACCACCTGGCCCTGGACGACGTTGAGGCCCTTCCGGAGGGCCCCATCCGCCTTGCAGGCCTCCTTCCACCCCATCCGGGCCAGCTTCATCCCGTAGGGCAGCGTCGCATTCGTGAGGGCCAGCGTGGAGGTGCGAGGCACGCCGCCCGGCATGTTCGCCACCCCGTAGTGCAGGATCCCGTCGACGAAGTAGGTCGGGTTCTCGTGGGTCGTGGGCTTGATCGTCTCGACGCATCCGCCCTGGTCCACCGCGACGTCCACGATGACCGCCCCGGGCCGCATCAACTTCAGGTCCGGGCGCTTGACCAGGTGCGGGGCCTTGGCACCAGGCAGCAGCACGGCCCCGATGACCAGGTCGGCACGCTTGATCGCCTCGAGGATATTGAAACGGTTGGAGTAGAGCGTATCAACGTTGGCCGGCAGCACGTCGTCGAGGTACCGGAGCCGGTCGAGCGAGATATCCAGGATGGTGACATGGGCACCCAGGCCGGCCGCCATCTTGGCGGCGTTGATGCCCACCACGCCGCCGCCGATGATCACCACCGACCCGGGGGCCACACCGGGCACGCCGCCCAGCAGCACGCCGGTACCGCCGAACACCTTCTCGAGGTACTTGGCGCCCTGCTGCACCGCCATGCGGCCCGCCACTTCCGACATGGGCGTCAGCAGCGGCAATTCACCCGAGGGCAGCTGCACCGTCTCGTAGGCCACCGCGATCGCGCCCGACTTGATGACCGCCTTCGTCAGCGCGTCAGCAGCCGCGAAATGGAAGTAGGTGTAGATCAGCTGGCCGGAGCGCATGCGGGGCCACTCGATTTCGATCGGCTCCTTCACCTTCATGATCATGTCGGCGCGCGTCCACACCTCGTCGGCCGCGGCGAGGATCTGCGCCCCGGCCGCGACGTAGGTCTCATCGGCGAAACCGCTCCCGATGCCCGCGCCCTGTTCGAGCAGCACCGTATGGCCCTGACTGATGAGCGCCTCGGCGCCCGCCGGCGCCAGGGCCACGCGATTCTCGTTGGTCTTGATTTCCTTCGGTACGCCGATGAGCATGGCTCTGTCCGTGCGTTGAGTTTGGTCCCGCCTGCCGTCTCCCGTCTCCCGTCTACCGCCGTTCCGGTCCCAGCCGCTGCACGGTCTGTCGCGCCGGATCCAGGAACTCCGCGGCCACATCCGCCACCTGCGAGGCCGGCACCGCCTCGATGTCCTGGATGATCGTGTCGAGTGTACGATAGGGCTCGCGATGCAGGGTGAAGTTGGCGAGCCGCCCCATCCGGGCAGCCGGGCTCTCCAGTGCCAGCATCACCTGCCCCTGCATCTGGCGCTTCCCGCCCGCCAGCTCGTCGGCAGCCAGGCTGGCGCCCGCCATCCGTCCCAACTCCTGCTGGATCGTCTCCAGCGCTGCATCGGCCGTTTCCGGCCTGGTCCCGACGTAAATCCCCAGTTGGCCGGTGCCCTGGTGGAACTGGTTGTAGGCGTACACGGCGTACGCGAGTCCGAGTTCCTCCCGCACCCGCTGAAAGAGGCGGCTCGACATGCCACCGCCCAGCGCATTCACCAGCAGGGACATGGCGAAGCGCCGGGGATCGGCGATGCTGAATGTGTCGGTTCCCAGCACGATATGCGACTGGGTGGTATCCCGCTCGGCGTCGCTGAACCGGCCACGCTGCGCCGGGCGCGACGTGATGGCGGCGCGCGCCGGGCGCGCATCGCCGGCGAACCAGCCTTCCTTGTCCAGCGCCTCGAGCAGTACGGCATGCTCCACATTGCCGGCCGCGGCGATGACACAGTTACCCGGGAAGTAGGCCTCGTCATGCAGCCGGCGGAGATCGACCGCCGACAGCGCGCTGACGCTCTCCCGCGTGCCGAGAATCGAATAGCCGTAGGGATGGTCGGGCCAGAGTGCCCGGGCATGCAGCTCGAACACGAGATCGTCGGGGGTGTCATCCACCCCGCTGATCTCCTCGAGGATGACGTTCCGCTCGAGCTCGAGATCGCTCTGGCGCAGGAGCGGTCGCCGCACCAGGTCCGTCAGCACATCCACGGCGAGGGGCAGGTCGCGGTCGAGTACGTGCGCCTGGAAGCTGGTGGTATCGCGCCCGGTGAAGGCGTCGAGGCTGCCACCGCGCTCTTCCAGCGCCAGCGCCAGCTCACGCGCACTCCGGCGCTCGGTGCCCTTGAACACCATGTGTTCCAGCAGGTGAGAAATGCCCATCTGGCCGACCGGCTCGTGGGCACTGGCAGTGCGCAGCCAAAGCCCGACGGCCGCAGAGCGGACGCCGGGCAGGGTTTCCGACAACACCACGAGCCCGTTCGACGCAGTAGAGCGGAAGAGCCCGGCGTCGAGCTGCTCGGTTCGCACGGGACTATTCCTTCGGGATCAGGGCCTTCCGGGAAAGCTTCATGCGGCCCCGGTCGTCCACCTCGAGCAACTTCACCTTGATGATGTCGCCCTTCTTGACCACATCTTCGGTCTTCTCCACGCGACCATGCTGCAGTTCGCTGATGTGGAGGAGGCCCTCGACGCCCGGGATGATCTCCACGAACGCGCCGAACGGTGTGGTGCTCTTGACCGGCCCCTCATAGATCTTGCCGACCTCGGGCTCCGCCGTGATCGCCATGACCATTTCCTTGGCCCGATCGCCGGCCTCACCGCCCACGGCGGCGATGGTGACGATGCCGCTATCCTCGACCGAGATCTTGGCGCCCGTGGCTTCCTGGATGCCGCGGATCGTCTTGCCCTTCGGCCCGATCAGGTCGCCGATCTTGTCCGGCTTGATCTGCAGCGTAAAGATGCGCGGCGCATACTTCGACAACTCGGCGCGCGGCGCGGGCAGGACCTTCGCCATTTCCTTCAGGATGTGGAGACGGCCCTTGCGGGCCTTCTCGAGCGCATCCGTCATGATCTCGATGGTGAGGCCCTCGATCTTGATATCCATCTGGATCGCGGTGATGCCCTGCTCCGTGCCGGCCACCTTGAAGTCCATGTCGCCGAGCGCATCTTCGGAACCGAGGATGTCGGTGAGGACGGCGATCTTGTCCCCTTCCATGATCAGGCCCATCGCGACACCGGCGCAGGCCGCCTTGAGCGGCACACCGGCATCCATCAGGGCCAGCGAGCCGCCACACACCGACGCCATCGACGACGACCCGTTCGACTCGAGGACCTCGGACACGATCCGGAGCGTGTACGGGAAGTCGGTATGGGCCGGCAGCAGGGCCTGCAGGGCCCGTTCGGCCAGCATGCCGTGGCCGATTTCACGACGGCTCGTGCCACGCATCATCTTCACTTCGCCGGTGGAGAACGGCGGGAAGTTGTAGTGCAGCATGAACGACTTCTTCGTCTCCACCGTGGAATCGATGCTGTCGATACGCTGCTCATCATCGGAGGTGCCGAGGGTCACCGCCACCAGCGCCTGCGTCTCGCCCCGCTGGAACAGCGCCGAGCCGTGCACCCGCGGCAACAGGCCAGCGTCGATGCTGATCGGGCGGATCGTGTCGGTGTCCCGGCCGTCAACCCGCTCGCCCTTGGTGAGCACCTGGTTGCGCATGGTGCGGTACTCGATCTCTTCCAGTTCCGAGCCGATGTCCTTGCCCTTGTCCGGGAACTCGCCCACCAGCTGCTCGGCGACGCTGCGGCGCAGTTCCTTCACCGCGGCGGAGCGACCGGCCTTGTCCTTCGCGTTGATCATCTTCGCCATCGAGGCTTCGGCCAGCGCGCGGACCCGAGCGACCACCGTCGCATCGGGCTCGGGCTTGGTCCACTTCATCTTTGGCTTCGACGCCTTGTCCAGGACCTTCTTCTGTAGCGCGACGAGATCACGAATGCCCTTCTGGGCAACCTTGAGTGCGTCGAGCAGTTCCTGCTCGGAAATCTCCAGCGCCCCACCTTCCACCATGAAGATCGCGTCCGCCGAGCCACTGACCACGATATCGATGGTCGAGAACTCGAGCTGCGGGAAGGTCGGGTTCAGGATCCACTGACCCTCGACGCGACCAACCCGCACGGCCGCCAGCGGACCGTTCCACGGCACCGGCGACAGGGACAGGGCCGTCGACGTCGCCAGTGCGGCGAGGACGTCGGCATCATTCTCCTGGTCGGCCGAGAGGACGGTGACGAACACCTGGACTTCGTTCTTGAAGCCCTCGGGGAACAGCGGACGGATACTCCGGTCAATGAGCCGGCAGGCGAGGATTTCCTTGTCGGACGGACGACCCTCGCGCTTCAGGAACCCACCTGGAATCTTGCCGGCCGCGTAGGTCTTCTCGCGGTACTCGACCGTCAGCGGGAAGAATGGCAACGAGGAGGTGTTGGGGGAGACGGTGACGGCCGCCAGTACCATGGTGTCGCCGAACCGCACGAGGGCCGAACCTGCTGCCTGCTTCGCGAGGCGCCCCGTTTCGAGGGTCAAGGCGCGTCCTGCAAATTCCGTTTCAATCCGTTGAACAGTCACTCGCTCTGCCTTCTCTCGTCTTTGGTGGGTTTCTGGTCTACGCAATGTGCCTTCGGGTCTCTAAAGCGAACGGGCGTCCCGAGCTGCTGCACGGGACGCCCGCCTGTGTGTCATCATCCTAGTGACGGAGCCCCAGCTCCTCGATCAGCGACCGGTAATTCACCACGTCGGTACGCTTGAGGTAGGTGAGGAGGCGCCGGCGGTTGCCCACCATCTTGAGCAGGCCGCGACGACCATGATGGTCTTTCGCGTGCGTCTTGAAGTGCTCAGTGAGCGAGTTGATCCGCTCGGTGAGGAGCGCCACCTGAACCTTGGTAGAACCGGTGTCGGTTTCGTGGGCGCGATGCTTGGTAACGACCATCTGCTTGTCGAACGTCATGGCCTGCTGTTTCCTTGGCGCCCCAGGGCGCAAACGCTTGAGTGTATGAACTTTAGCAACTTGGCAATTTACCCCCGGGCGGTCCGTGCCGCAACCCCGGGGCTCAGCCGGAGATCTGCCTCACCAGCCGGGTCAAGTCGTTCCAGAGCGCGAGTACCATCAGGGCGCCCACGATGGCCAGCCCCGCCAGGGTGAGCCGCTCCCGGAGCTTGAGCGGCAGCGGCTTCCGTCGTATCGCTTCGCCAATCAGGAACAGGAACTGCCCCCCGTCCAGCACCGGGATAGGCAGCAGGTTGAGCACGGCCAGATTCATGGAAATGACGGCCATGAAGGTCAGGAAGGGCTCCACACCCATCCGGGCACTCTGGCCGGCCATCTGGCCAATGGCGATAGGCCCGCCCAGCGAGCTGCGCGCCACGTTACCGCTGACCAGCCCCTTGAGCATCCGCACGATGAGGGTCGACGCATTCACCGTCTCCTTGACCCCTGCGCCCATCGCGCCGAACAGGGTATACGGCTCCCGCCGGAAGCCGGTATAGACCTCAACGCCGATCTTCCCGACCACCTTGGGGCCGGCCGAGTCGCTCACCGTCGTGGACTCCGGGGTCACCGTGACCTCCATCCGCCCGGTGGCGCGCCCCAGGCCCACGCGCAGCGCGCGGCCCGGCGATCGCTCGATGATCGTCAGCACGTCCGCCCACTGCACCACCGGCTGCCCGTCCACCGACACCACGGTGTCGCCCTTCTGGACCCCAGCCGTGGCGGCAACCCGGCCTGGAATGACGCGCCCGGTCACGGCCGGCGTGAAGGGGCCGAGGGACATGGCGAGCGCCATGCGGCGTTCCACGGCGTCCGCCGGCACGTCCGCCGTGACAGTGCGACCATCCGCGAGGGTCAGGGCCACCGCGCTTGCCGAGCTGTGCTGCAGCGCCTCGTACACCCCATTCCAGGAGTCAACCGGACGCCCGTTGATCGCCGTGATCCGGTCGCCGCGCTCTAGCGTCCGGAACGCCTCCGCGCCAGCGGGCAGGCCCGCGGAGTCGACCGCGCCGATGACTGTCACGGGGTTGACCGCCTGGCCGTTGCGGAGCGCGAGTCCGCTGAACACGAGCCACGCGAAGAGGGTGTTCATGGTGACGCCGGCGAGGATCACGATCATCCGCTTCCAGACCGGCTTCGCCTCGAACATCCGGTCGGGCGGCACGGCAGCCTCGGGCGTCCCGCCCTCGAGCGCCGCGCTCGACGCTTCCTCTTCCTCGCTGGCCATCTTCACGTAGCCGCCGAGGGGAAGCCACGAGAGCGAGTACTCGGTTTCCCCGCGGCGGAACGTCAGCCCGGGTATCGGCGAGCCGATACCGATCGAGAACCGATGCACCCAGATGCCCGCCCACTTGGCCGCGGCGAAATGACCGAACTCGTGGACGAAGATGAGCACGCCGAGTGTAACGGCGAACGCCAGCAAGGTGACTAGCATGGCTGTCCGGCGGATGCGCGGGACTGTTCCCGGGCGCGGCGGTCCGCGGCGCGCACCGTCTCCACATCGCGCACCGGCTCGGACACATGCTGGTCCAGCACCGACTCGATGACCTCGCTGATCCGTCCGAATGGCAGCGCGCCGGCGAGGAAGAGCGCCACCGCTTCCTCATTGGCCGCATTGAACACCGCCGGCGATGTCCCGCCGGCGCGCCCGGCCGCCACGCCCAGGGGGAACGCACGAAAGACGTCGGACCGGACCGGTTCGAACGTGAGGTCACCGGCCGCGACCGGATCGAAGCGCCGCGTCCCCGAGTCGGGGAGCCGGTCGGGATGGGTCAGGGCGTAAAGAATCGGCAGTTCCATCGTCGGGAATCCTACCTGTGCGATAACGTTGCCGTCGCAGAACTCGGCGAAGGCGTGGACGATGCTCTGGGGATGCACCACGACATCGACCTGATCGTACGACAGTCCGAACAGGAAGTGCGCCTCGATGACCTCGAGCGCCTTGTTGGCCAGCGTGGCGCTGTCCACCGTGATCTTGCTGCCCATGCGCCAGGTCGGGTGCTTCAGGGCCTGTGCCACCGTGGCCTCGGCCACCTGCGCCGCGTCCCAGCCACGGAAGGGGCCGCCCGACGCCGTGAGGATGAGGCGCGCCAGATGGCCGCGGTGCCCGCTGACGCACTGGAGCACGGCACTGTGTTCCGAATCGACCGGCACCACCTCGCCCCCGCCCTGCCGCGCGGCCTCGGCGACGAGGTCGCCGGCCATGACCAGTGATTCCTTGTTGGCAAGTGCGACCCGCTTGCCCGCGCGCAGCGCCGCGAGCGTTGCATCCAGCCCGGCGGCGCCCACCAGCGCATTGATCACGATGTCCACATCGGGATGCAGCGCGGCCTCGAGCAGCACCTCCGCACCCGACGCAAGGCCGTCACCGCCAGCACCGTCGACGATGCCCGCAAACGCCGGCCGCCATGTCGCCACCTGCGCCAACAGGTTGTCCCGCTGGCGACCGGCCGTCAGCGCCACCACGCGGAAGTGCTCGCGCTGGCGGTCGAGCACGCGGAGCGCGCTTTCACCGATCGAACTGTGGAGCCAAGCACCGCGACCCCCCGCGTCCGCCCGTTCACGCCTGGTGTCATCCGGGTATGCCGAACAGGGTGTAGCAGAACGCCGTGATCGGCAGGGCGAAGTACAGCGAGTCGAACCGGTCGAGTACGCCGCCGTGGCCCGGGATCAGGTGGCTGGAATCCTTCACCCCCACCTCGCGCTTGAACAGCGACTCGGCAAGATCGCCCAGCTGCCCGAGCACGGAGAGCAGCGCGGCGATGACGAGGAGGCCCATGACGCTTGCGGTGATGCCGACGCGCGGAAACACCAGGTACCCGAAGATCGGCGCCACCAGCAGTCCGCCGAGGACACCCACCGTCGATCCGGAGCGGGTCTTGCCCGGGCTGATGGTGGGTGCCAGCTTCGCCCCGCCGATGGCGCGGCCGCCCGACATCGCCGCGCTGTCGCACACCCAGATCACCACCATCGGGAAGAACACGAGCCAGGTCCCGGCCCACGATTGCCCGCCGAACACCCCGTGCCGGATACCAATGAGGAAGGCCGGTAACGCGCCGGCGTACAGGACCCCGAAGGCGGTCACGGCCACCGCCTCCAGCGGTCGCGCGGTCGGGGCGCGCCGCGCGAGCGCCCATACCAGCAGGGCGAGGATCCAGAGCGCCCCGAGATAGGGCCACCACCCGATGAGCAGCGCAATGGAGGACACACCGGCGAGCGGCCCGCGCGGGCTGGCGAGCAGTGCGAGCGGTCCGCACAGCGCCGCGCTCGCGATGCCGAAGCGGCGCGCGGCATCGATGCTGTTCTTGCGGGCGAGGTCGTAGAACTCACGGGTGCCGAGCGCGCTCACCAGCGACACGGTGAGGGCGAGCGGCCAGCCCCCGAACCAGACAATACCGAGCGCCAGCGGAATGGCGACGGCGGCGAACGCCACCCGTCGCACCATGTTGGAGTCCATCAGACCGGGACGCGGCCGAAGCGGCGATCGCGCCGCTGAAAGTCGAGGATCGCGTCGAAGAAATGCTGGCGGGTGAAGTCCGGCCACAGCACGGGCGACACGTGGAACTCGGCGTAGGCCAGCTGCCACAGCAGGAAGTTGGAGATGCGCTGCTCGCCCGACGTGCGGATGAGGAGGTCGGGATCCGGCCATTCGGCGGTGTAGAGGCGGCGGGCCAGCGCGTCCTCATCCACCTGATCGGCCGTGATCCGTCCGGCGACGGCGTCCTCGGCGAGCATCCGTGCCGCGCGGGTGATCTCGGCCCGCGACCCGTAGGACACGCAGATATTGAGCGCCAGGGCACCACCGCCGGCCGTGGTGGCCACGATGCGGTCGACCGCCTCGCGCGCCGACGGCACCAGCCGATCGAGCTCGCCGAGGAAGTGCACCGCGACGCGACGCGCCCGCAGGTCGGACATCTCCTTCTCGATGTACTCCTCCAGCAGGCTCATCAGCGCCGCGATCTCGTCGGCCGGGCGCTGCCAGTTTTCCTGGCTGAAGGCGAATAGCGTCAGCACCTCGACGCCCGTGGCCAGGCACGCTTCCACCGCCTCGCGCACCGCCGCCATGCCCGCCGCATGCCCGAGCGGACGCGGTAGCGAGCGCCCCTGGGCCCACCGCCCGTTGCCGTCCATGATGATGGCGACGTGCGTCGGGATCGCTCCATTCAGGCGAATGCGCTGCAGCAGCGCGTCATCGCTCACGTCACACTTCCATGATCTCCGCTTCCTTCGACTTGATGATCTCGTCGATCTGGCGGATGTGCTCATCGGTGAGTTTCTGGACATCCTTCTCGGCGCGCGTCTTGTCGTCCTCCGAGATGTGCTCGAGCTTCTTGATCCTGGTCAGCGTGTCGGTGCGGCCGTGCCGCACGGCGACACGCCCCTCCTCCGCCAGCTTGTGGACAATCTTGACGAGGTCCCGGCGGCGCTCCTCGGAGAGTGGCGGCAGCGGGATCCGGATCAGGTTGCCCTGGGTGGACGGATTCAGGCCGAGATCGCCCTCGCGGATGGCCTTGTCGATGGCCTGGGTCAGTCCCTTGTCGAACGGCTGGACGGTGAGGAGTCGCGGCTCGGGCGCGGCCACCATGGCCACCTGGTTGAGCGGCACCTGCGACCCGTAGGCGTCGACCCGGATCAGGTCGAGCAGGCTGGTGCTCGCCTTGCCGCTGCGAATGGTGCTCAACTCGCGGCGGGTGGCGTCAACCGCCTTCTGCATCAGCTCACGGCCGTGCTTTGCGATCTCGGGAATGGTCTTCATTGGACGATGGTTCCCTCGGTTTCGCCGCGGATTACGCGGGCCAGGGCGCCGGGCCGGTTGATGTTGAAGACGATGATGGGAAGCTGGTTCGCCTTGCACAACCCGAAGGCATTGGCGTCCATGACCCCGTAATTCTTGACGATGGCTTCCTGGAATGTCAGGCGCGGAAGGAATTCGGCCTTGGGGTCCTGCTTCGGGTCGGCGGTGTACACGCCGTCGACATTCGTGCCCTTGAGCACCACCTCGGCCTCCATCTCCAGGGCACGGAGCACGCCGGCGGTGTCGGTGGAGAAGAACGGGTTGCCGGTGCCCGCGGCAAAGATCACGATCCGCCCCTTCTCCAGGTGCCGCATGGCACGGCGGCGGATGTACGGTTCCGCCACCATTTCCATTCGTATCGCGGTCATGACCCGGGTCTGCATGCCGAACTGCTCGAGGACGCCCTGCAACGCCAGCGCGTTGATGACCGTGCCCAGCATGCCCATGTAATCGGCCGACACCCGGTCGAGCCCCTCGCGGCTGGCGGTCGCACCGCGGATGATGTTGCCGCCCCCGATGACGAGTGACAGCCGCGCGCCCAGCTCATGGACTGACCGGATTTCCTCGGCCAGGCTCTCCAGCACCTGCGAGTCGAGGCCAAAGCCTCGCTCCCCGGCGAGCGCCTCGCCGGAGAGCTTGAGCAGGGCGTTCGAGTACTTCAGCGCCATCAGGCCTCGCCGACCTTGAACCGCGCGAACCGGACGACCCGCGCTCCCCCCACGGCGGCGACGAGGTGCCCCACCGTCTTTGACTCATCCTTGATGAAGAGCTGCTCCAGCAGGGCGCGCTCGCTCGCAAACTTCTTGAGCTTGCCCTCCACGATCTTCGCCCGGATGTTCTCCGGCTTCCCTTCGGCGGCCACCTGTTCCTCAGCAATGCGGCGCTCGCGCTCGATCAGCTCGGCGTCGATGTCGGCCGCCGCCACCGAGAGTGGATCGGCGGATGCGACGTGCAGGGCGAGGTCCTTCGCGAGGGCCAGGGCGGCCTCGCCGGTGGCGCCCTCGATCTCGACCAGCGTACCGACCTGCTCGTTATGGTGCAGGTAGCTGCCCACCACGCCATTGGCCGGCGCGAAGCGCACCATACGACGCAGCTGCACTGCCTCACCGGTCTTGGCACTGGTGGCCTTGACCACCTCGTCGACCGTCGAGCCGGCGTACGCGGTCGCCAGGAAGGCGCCGTCGGCGCCGACCTCGGTGACGCCGATCGGCGCCGACTTGGCGACGAAGGCGGTCAGGCCCTTGAGCACCGCGTGATACTCCTCCGTTCGCGCCACGAAGTCCGTCTCGCAGTCGAGCTCGATCATGCCCGCCGAGGTGCCACCGCCCAGCAGTTCAATGCCGATCAGGCCCTGGGACGCACTCCGGCCGGCGCGCTTCTCGGCCTTGGCAATGCCCTTGGCTCGCAGCAGTTCGCCAGCCCGGGCCATGTCGCCGCCCGCTTCCTCGAGCGCCTTCTTGCAGTCGCCGATGCCCGCACCGGTGCGCCCACGGAGCTCGCTGATGTCCTTCGTCGAAATCGTCATTCCCGTCATGGTCCCTGTTCCCTGTGGTGTATGCGAAAGCCGCCGTTCCGCGCCCGCACGGGCCCGGAGCGGCGGCTCAAGTCTCGAAGTGCCCGGCCTCGCTTAAACGCCCGTGTCGCCCGCCACCACCTCGACCGCCTCGGCCGTCTCGGGCGTGCCGTCGGTCTTGAGCCGTGCCGCAATCGCCTCCGGCTTCGGCCGGCGCTTGCGGCGCGGCCGGCGACGGCGACGCTCGGCGTCGGTGTCGCCCTCACCACCGGTTTCGCTGCTGTACGTCTCCGCCTCGGTGTCCTCACCCGACTCACCACGCGTCGGGGCGCTCGCGCGCGACTCGCGAATCTCGTCGCACAGCGCCTGGGTGATCATGCCAACCGACCGGATCGCGTCGTCGTTGCCCGGGATCGGCACCGTGATGACGTCGGGATCGGCGTTGGTGTCGACAATCGCCACCACGGGAATGCCAAGCTTGTTGGCCTCGCTCACCGCGATGCGCTCCTTCTTCGCGTCGACCACGAAGAGGGCCCCGGGGAGGCGGCTCATGTGCTTGATGCCCTCGAGGTTGCGCGACAGCTTCACGCGCTCACGCTCGAACAGCAGCTTTTCCTTCTTGGTGTAGTTCTCGAAGTCGCCATCGGAGGCGCCCTGCTCCAGGTCGCGCAGCCGGCGGATCTGCTTCTTGATCGTCGCGAAGTTGGTGAGCGTGCCGCCCAGCCACCGTTCGGTCACGTAGAACGCGCCGCAGTTGGTGGCATCCATCTGGAGGACCCCCTTCAGCTGCTTCTTGGTGCAGACGAAGAGCACGTTCTCGCCCCGCTGCACCACGCCACGCAGCAGTTCCTGCGCCTTGGCGATCTGGCGAAGGGTCTTCTGCAGGTCGATGATGTAGATACCGGAACGCTCGGCAAAGATGAACCGACGCATCTTCGGGTTCCAGCGGCGGGTCTGGTGCCCGAAATGGACACCGGCTTCAAGCAGGTCCTGGAGCTGAGGCTGCGACATGCGGTGTGGTGCGTCCTTCCTTCGCTGGGGTTGATCGTCCATCGCGTTCATCGGCGGCTGGATCCCTCGCCCTGGCGGCCGCGGGGGCCGCACCTCGAGCTCAGGACACCCCGGCCTGCCTCCGGCGATGTGCGTGATGCGCGGGAACCCTTCCCGCGCTGCGGACGGCCGTCAGCAGCCGCCCAGGAACTGCTACCGCTTGCTGAACTGGAACCGCTTCCGGGCACCGGCACGGCCGGGCTTCTTGCGTTCGACGGCGCGCGGATCGCGCGTCATCAGGCCCGCGGCCCGGAGCTTGGTACGGTGCTGGCCATCAGCCTCGACCAGGGCCCGCGCGATCGCGTGCCGCAGCGCACCCGCCTGCCCGGTCATGCCGCCGCCGTCGACCAGGGCTCGCACGTCAAACGCACCGAGCGTGTCCGTGGCGGTGAACGACTGCTGAATGTGCTGTACCAGCGACGGCCGGGGGAAGTAGTCGCCCAGCGTGCGACCGTTCACGTCCCACTTGCCAGTGCCCGGGGTGAGGTAGACGCGGGCAACGCTCGTCTTGCGTCGACCGACGGCCTGCCAGCGGAACTGATCGAGCGTGGCGCTCATGCGGACACCTTCTTGTACGGCGTGACAGGGTAGGGCGTCGGCAGCTGCGCCGCGTGCGGGTGCTCCGCACCGGCGTAGACCTTGAGCTTGCCCCGCATGTGCTGCTTCGCGAGGGAGTTCTTCGGCAGCATGCCGAACACGGCCTTCTCGATGACGCGATCGGGATGCGTATCCAGCAGGTCGCGCGCCACCGTATGGCTCTCGTGGCCCATGTACCCGGTGTGCTTGAAGTAGGTTTTCTGGGTCAGCTTGCGGCCGGTGAACTTGACCTTGGACGCATTGAGCACGATGACGAAATCGCCACCGTCCATGTGCGGCGTGAAGGTCGGCTTGTGCTTGCCGCGAATGAGCTGCGCCACGACGCTGGCCAGCCGTCCAAGGGGAACGCCGGCGGCGTCAACCACGTGCCAGTCGTGCGAGATGTCGTTCGGCGTGGCGGAAAAGGTCTTCATGTTCCACTAATTCTTGAGAGTCTGGTGATCGAGCCAAATCAAGACAGACCCATAAGATACCTCGCCGCTGGAGCTCGGGTCAAGTCCCGAAGGGTGACCCCAATCGCAGCAGGATCTGCCCCTTCTCCACCGCCTGTCCAGGCTGGACGGCAACGGCCTCCACCACCCCGGGGGCGGTGGCCTTGATCTCGTTCTCCATTTTCATCGCCTCGAGCACCAGCACACCCTGGCCTGGCGCCACCAGCTCCCCCACGGCCGCCAGGACCCGCAGGACCAGGCCCGGCATGGGAGCCCGGATGACACCCCCGCGGTTGGGCGGCTCCGCCTGCCGTACCAGGCCCTGGATGTGCCGCGCCCGTTCGTCCAAAACGACGGCGTCGCTGCGCTCTCCCCATGCCGTGACCGACCACCGGCCGGGGCCCAGGCGCTCGAGCGGCAACAGCAGCGGCCGGCCGTCGATCATGACCTGGCGCAGCGGGGTGCCCCGAATGGCCGCCTGGTGCGCCGCGACGGTTCGGCCGTTGACGGTGACCTGCTCACCGTCGATGACGACTTCGACTTCCCGTTCGCCAATGGTCACGAAGTACTTCATGCGCGCTCCAATACGGCGACGGTTTCCACGTGCGCCGTCTGGGGGAAGAGATCGAAGGCCCGCAGGTCGGCCAACCGCCACTGGTCGCCCAGGCCGCGGAGGTCGCGACCCAGCGTGGCTGGATCGCAGGATACATACACGAGGCGCTGCGCCGGCGAGTCCCGCATCACCGCCACGGCGCGCGCATCCATGCCCGTTCGCGGCGGGTTGGTCACCACGAAGTCCGGCGGTCGCAGCGCATCCAGGATGTCCTCGACCCGGGCGGTGCGCGCCACGAACCGGGCACTGTCCCCCCG
>JANNSD010000161.1:0-10454 GCA_031402225.1 Gemmatimonadota bacterium
CCGAGTCGTAGCCGCGATACTCCATGCGACGGAGTCCGTCGATCAGCAGCCCTGCCGCCTGACGCGGCCCGATATACCCCACGATGCCACACATGCGTTCACCCCTCCTGAACCAGCTCCCGCGCGGCGCCGACAAGGGACTCGGCGTCGACCGCCGTTGGAGCCTCTGCGATATAGCGAATGATCGGCTCGGTGCCCGACGGCCGCACGTGCAACCAGCGATCGCGCCACGAAAGCCGGAGTCCATCGCGCTCGTCCGCGTCCGCATCAGGGAAGCGGCGCCGGAGCCCATCGTACAGGGGACGCAGTTCCGCCCCCCTCGGGCCCTTCGCCTTCACGATCGTGTAACGAGGCTTCTGGCTGACCAGCTGGGACACCGGAAACTCAGTCCCTGCCAGCATTTGCAAGATAAGGGCCACCCCAAGCGGGGCATCCCGGCCGATATGCAGCGCCGGCAGCATCACCCCGCCGTTGCCCTCCCCGCCGATCAGGGCGCCCTCATCCCGCATGGCCCGGGCGACGTTGGCCTCCCCTACCGGGGCCCGGACGAACCGGGCGCCATGGTCCCTGGCCGCATCCTCGACCACAAGGCTGGTGGACAGGTTCACCACCACTGTGGCCGGATCACCCGCCTTCCCCGCCTTCCCCGCCCACTCCAGCACCGTCCTGACCGCAAAGGCGAGGGTATAGTCCTCCCCGATCGCCGTCCCGGTCTCATCCACCAGCGCCAGGCGGTCCACATCAGGGTCTACCGCCATCCCGATGTCGGCCTTCGTTGCCCGCACCAGCTTCCCCAGTTCGACCAGGTTCTCAGGGATAGGCTCCGGCGCCCGCGGGAACCGGCCGTCGGCCTCGAGATTGATACCGTGCACCTCGCACCCCAGTTGCTCCAGCAGTGCCGGGATCGACCGCCCACCCGCGCCCCGCACGCAATCAAGCGCCACCCGGAACTTCCGCGCACGGATCTTCTCGGCGTCGATCATCGGAAGACGGAGGATATGCGCAAAATGCCGATGCAGGGCGCCCGGGTCCTCCCGCACCACCCCCAGCCCTTCCCACCCGTTCCGCACCGGGCCCTGCTCCGCCAGCGCGCGCACCGCGGCACCGGCGTCGCCATCGAGGAAGATCCCGTCCGGGCCCACGAACTTGAGCGCGTTCCACTCGATCGGGTTGTGGCTCGCGGTCAGGATAAGCCCGGCGCCGGCATGATGCTCCTCCACCGCCATCTGCACGGTGGGCGTGGGCACGATGCCGAGATCGATCACGTCGACACCCACCGACATCAGCCCGGCGGTGGCGGCGTGCGCGAACATCGGTCCGCTCGTCCGCGAGTCGCGACCAAGGACGACAATCGGCTTGCCCTGGCTCTTCGCCCACGCACCCAGCGCGGCGGCGTGCCGCGTCACGAGTTCGGGGGTCAGGTCGGTTCCCACATGCCCGCGCATGCCGGACACGCTGATCATGAGTGTTGCTGACATTGGCTCTCGGCGTTGAGACGGGAGGGAAGATAGGCTACGCTTCCCCCTCCTCAAGCCACCAGCCCATGACCCAGATCCGCGACGACGACCTGACCCTCGGCTTTGCCACACGAGCCGTGCACGCCGGACAGCACCCCGACCCCATGTCAGGCGCCGTCATGACGCCGATCTACCAGACCTCCACCTATGCGCAGGATGGCATCGGTCGCCACAAGGGCTACGAGTACGCCCGCACCCAGAACCCCACCCGCGAAGCCCTCGAGCGCAACATCGCCAGCCTCGAAGGCGGCCGCTTCGGGTTCGCCTTCGGCTCCGGACTCGCCGCACTCGACGCCATCCTCAAGCTCTTCAAGGCGGGCGACCATATCGTCTGCGGCTACAACGTGTACGGCGGCTCGCACCGCCTCATGGAGCGGCTGTACACCAACTTCGGCATGACCTTCAGCTTCGCCGACATGCGCGACATCCGGAACGTGGAGCGCGCCATTACGCCCGCCACGCGGCTCATCTACGGTGAGACGCCCACCAATCCGATGATGCACCTCTCGGATCTCTCGGCCCTGGGCGACCTCGCGCAGGCGCACGGGATCCTCTTCGCGGTGGACAACACCTTCGCCACGCCCTGCTTCCAGCAGCCGCTTGGTACTGGCGCTGACATCGTGCTGCACTCCACCACCAAGTACCTCAACGGCCACAGCGACATGATCGGCGGCATGCTCGTCGTCACTCGCGAAGATCTCGCCGAGCGGCTCGGCTTCATCCAGAACGCCTCGGGCGCCGTGCCAGGCCCCATGGACTGCTGGCTCTGCCTCCGAGGCACCAAGACCCTGCCGCTCCGCATGGCGCGCCACGATGCCAGCGGGCGACTGATCGCGCAGTGGCTCACCGAGCGGAAAGACATCGGCAAGGTCTACTATCCCGGCCTGCCGTCGAATCCGCAGTTCGAGTTGGCGAAGCGGCAGATGAAGGGCTTCGGTGGCATGATCAGCTTCGACGTCAACGACGCCGCCCGCGCCCGACGCGTCGCCGAGAAGGTCAAGATCTTCGCGCTGGCCGAGTCACTCGGCGGGGTGGAGAGCCTCATCGGTCACCCCGCGTCCATGACCCATGCCGCGGTGCCAGCGGCACTCCGCCAGGAGATGGGCCTTACCGACAGCCTGCTGCGACTGAGCGTGGGGGTGGAAGAGGTCGAGGACCTGCTGAAGGACTTGGACCAGGCGCTGGCCCGGGACTGATTTCCACGCTGACACTTCATAGGCCGGACGCGGAGGGGCGCGACCACAGCTATGCGACGCGCCCCCCGTGCGCCTCCTCGTACAGCGTGTCAGGATCCCAATCGGCGCCGTTGGGCCACTCGATGTGGCCCCACTCCGGATGCACGAACACCTGTGCGAACCTGGCCGGGTCGCGGAGCTGCGCAAAAACCCCCGCGTCGTGACGCCACAGGCGCGAACGGCAATCGATGAACCCCGTGGTCCCGTCCTCGAAGGTGAGCCGGAGCCCGTACGGTGGTACGACCTGCACGGCGACAGTTCCCGGATGCATTGCCTACTCCAGGGGAGCGATCGTGAGTGGTGGCCGGTCCTGCCGTAGGCGCTCCCAGCTCTGCAGCAACTCGACCCGGTGAAGGCTAGCCCAGCGCCGCGCGAGACGAAAGTGACGCGGCGAGAGAACCCCGTCGAGAAGCTGCCCACTCAAGATCGCGAAACGCGCCTTTGCTGGCCCGCACCGCACGTGGAAATGCGGCGGCTCGTAGTCGGCGTCCCTACCGACGGAGCATGCACCCGTCACCGAAGCACCGGTGGTGCCACAATGAAACATATTGCTGATTAGATTCGTTGTGGAGCAACTCACAACACAAGGCCCGCGCCATGTCCAGCATTCCCGCACCCCGTTCGCGCCGCACCTTTCCCGGCATCGGCGCCGTCACCTGGGAGCACCCCGCCGATCGCGCGGCGCTCCAGACCCTGCGCAGCGTCCCTGGCGCGGAAGAAGTCATCCGGAAAATCCTCGCCATGATCGGCGGCGAGCGCGGCATCCGGCTCCTCTTCCAGGGCAATGCCGTTCGCGTCGGGCCCGAGCAGTATCCCCGGATCTGGACGCTGCACACCGAGGTCTGCACCACCTTCGACTGGGACAAGGTGCCCGAGCTGTACGTCTCCCAGACGCCGTTCGTGAATGCCGGTGCCTACGGTATCGACGAGCCGTTCATCGTGCTCAACTCGTCGGCCATCGAGCTGCTCAACGACGACGAGATGCGCGTGCTCATCTCGCACGAGATGGGTCACGTCATGAGCGGCCACTCGCTCTATCGCACGATCGCCGCGATCCTCGCACTCATCAGCCTGGGCGCGCTGCCGATGCTCGCCGGCATTGCGTTGCTGCCGGTCAAGCTTGCGTTCCTCGAATGGTCCCGCAAGGCGGAGCTCTCCAGCGATCGCGCCGGCCTGCTGGGCAGCCAGGATATCCTCTCCACCCAGCGGCTCTTCATGAAGCTGGCGGGCGGCGGGCGGGGCGACCAGTTCGTGGGCCAGCTCAACGTCGACGCATTCATCGCGCAGGCGAACGAGTACGCTACCACGAACGAGGGGCTCGACATCGTCTACAAGGTGCTGGCGACACTCGGCCTGACGCACCCGATGAGCACCGTGCGCGCCGGCGAGTTGCAGGCGTGGGTGGCCTCGGGAGACTACGAGCGCATCGTGCGCGGCGAATACACCCACCGCGGCGCTGAGGCGCGTGAGCGTCCGCTGAAGGACGACCTCGCCGCGGCGGGACGGCACTACGCCGCCGGCGCGCGCGATGTCGCGTCGCAGGTGGCGGACGCCGCCAAGGGCGTCGCCGAGCGGGTGGGAGACGCGTTCCGGCAGGCCCAGAAGTCGTGAGACTGCTGGTCGTAGGCGGTGGCGGGCGCGAAGACGCACTCTGCTGGGCCCTCCACCGCGAAAACCCCGGCGCCATGATCTACTGCGCGCCCGGCAACCCCGGTACCGCATCGCTCGCCACCAACCTGCCGATTCCCGCCGACGACATCGACCGCATCGCCGATGCGGCCGACATGTATGGCATCGATCTCGTCATCATCGGACCGGAAGTGCCACTGGCATTGGGCCTCGCCGACCGCCTGCGGGCCGAGGGCCGACTCGTCGCGGGGCCGAGCGCAGCGGCGGCGCGCATCGAGGCCTCCAAGGCGTTTTCCAAGGACGTGATGGCCGCGGCGCACATTCCGACCGCCGCCAGCGAGACGTTTACCGACCTCGCGGCGGCGCTCGCATATGTGACGCAGCACGCCGAGCCGCTGGTGGTGAAGGCCTCGGGCCTGGCCGCCGGCAAGGGCGCCATCGTCTGCGCCACGCGCACGGAGGCAGCGGCGGCGGTGCAGTCGATGCTGGGCGATCGCGCCTTCGGCGACGCGGGCAGCGTAGTGGTCATCGAGGCCTTCCTCGAGGGCGAGGAGGTCTCCCTGCTCGGTATCACCGACGGACACACCGTCGAGCTGCTTCCCGCCGCTCAGGATCACAAGCGGCTGCTCGACGGAGACCGTGGCCCCAACACCGGCGGCATGGGCGCCTATGCGCCCGTCTCCATCGCCACGCCGGAACTGCTCGAGCGCGCGCGAAGGGAAGTGTTCCTCCCCTGCCTCGCAGAGCTCGCGCGCCAGGGTGCGCCATTCAGTGGCGTCCTCTACGCCGGACTGATGGTGGCGCCCGACGGCACCCCCAACGTGGTCGAGTTCAACTGCCGACTCGGCGATCCCGAAACGGAAGTGGTGCTGCCCCTCGTGGCCGGCGGGCTCACCGCGGCATTCGAGTCGATTGCGCGGGGCGAGACGCCCAAGCCGCTCGCGATCGCGCCGGGGCTCTTCGCGGTCACCACCGTACTCGCCTCCGAGGGCTATCCCGACCAGCCGCGGAAGGGCCAGCCGATCGACCTGCCCGAGAGTTTTCCGCCGGGCGTGCTCGCCTTCCACGCCGGCACCACGCGCGACGCCCAGGGTGTGCTGCGCGTCAGCGGCGGGCGCGTGTTCGCGGTGACGGGCGTCGGGGCAACATTCAAGCAGGCGCAGGAGCAGAGCCGCGCCGGCGCAGCGGCGATTCACTACGACGGCAAGGTGTATCGTGGGGATATCGGCTGGAGAGAGGCGGAGAGGCGTTAGGCGTTAGGCGTTAGGCGTTAGGCGTTAGGCGTTAGGCGTTAGGCGTTAGGCGTGGAAAGTAGGCTTCGCCGCAACCCGCCAAGCAAACGGCCGGTTTCCTCGTTCCGATTCTCCAGCTCGGCGTGTACTGCATCGCTCAGGTACCCGAGTGCATGAGCAATGTCGACGAGGCACGCAAGTTCGCCGAGAGACCCTGCCGCTATACTGAGGTATCGCGCAAACTCCTTTCGACCTTGTCGTGCAGCACCCTCGGCAATGTTTGCGCAAACGGAGACAGCCGCCCTCCGCGCCTGAGATGTCAGGCCGAAGCGTTCATGCGAGGGCCATGGGCCTGAAACGCGATACACTTCAAGAGCGAGCGCACGGGCGTGTTGCCAGGAGATGAAACGTGAGTGGCGAGCCATGCTTGATCCTTGCATCAACAAGCAGGTCTTCATGCACCCGTTCTCCGCGACGTGGGGCATTCTGGCGCGCTAGCGTGTCACAACCAACGCTTCACGACTAACGCCTAAGTGCCCGAACTCCCCGAAGTCGAGACCATTGTCCGCGACCTTCGCCCTCACCTCGTTGGTCGCACTATTCAGAGCGCGAGACTGTCCCACGAAGATGTGCTGCGTGATGTGACGAAGCGAAAGCTCACGAGCTCACTGGCTGGCGCACGCATCACCGGCATGACCCGCCGCGCCAAGCACGCGGTCATCGAACTGGAGCTTTGCGGGGGTCAGCGCCTCACGCCTCACGCCTCACGCCCCACGCCTCACGCCTCACGCCCCACGCCTCACGCCCAACGCCTCGTCATCCAGCCCGGCATGACCGGCTCCCTCATCATCCACGACAAGCCCCTCACCCCCGCCGAGGCGAAATACGCCGTCCTCCGGGCCCCGCTCGACGACGGCCGGGAGCTGGTCTACCGCGACGTGCGCCGTCTGGGCACACTTCTCTTGCTCGATGACCGGGGCTGGGCCGCCTACGACGGAGCCCTGGGCCCGGAACCCCTCGACCCCGCGCTCACCCCGGCGCGCTTCGCCGCCATCATGGCGTCGTCGAAACAGGCGATCAAAAAGGTGCTCATGGACCAGCGGAAGGTCGTCGGCGTCGGCAACATCTACGCGAACGAGGCCCTCTTTGCGGCGGGAATCGACCCGTCCAAGCCCGCGTCGCATCTCACGCCTCACGCCTCACGCCTCCTGCTCGCCCACACCCAGCGCATCCTGTCGGCAGCGATCGCCTCCCAGGGCACCACCTTCCGCGACTACCGCACCGGCACGGGACAGAGGGGCAACTTCCAGCTCGAGCTCTTCGTGTACGGCCGCGAGGGAGAGAAGTGCAAGGTGTGCGGCACCCGCCTGGCACACACCCACGAGATCGACGCGCGCATCACCGTCTTCTGCCACCGATGCCAGCAGTAGCCCGCGGCCCCACCCTCGCCCTCGCGTCGCCCGACCTGGAGCGGCTGCGCATTCGCGTGCGCGCCCTCGCCGAGAACCGTCCCGGCGTGTATCGCATGCTCTCCGCCACCGGGCGCATTCTCTATGTCGGCAAGGCGCGGAAGATCCGCACCCGGCTCCTGTCCTACTTCCGGGCCGACAACCACGACAAGGCGGCGCGCATCCTCCAGGCCGCGCACGACATCAAGTGGGACTACGCGCCCAGCGAGTTCGCCGCCCTGCTGGGCGAGCTGCGCCTCATCCGCCAGCATCGGCCGCCCTATAACGTGCAGATGAACCGCACCCGCCGGGAACTGCTCATCAAGATCAGCGGCGGTGCCGCACCACGGGTGTACGGTGGGAGTGCGGTGCAGGCGGGTGACCAGCTGGCGTACGGTCCATTCAACTCCATGGGACGGATGCTCGATGCCGTGCGGGTGCTCAACGACCTGCTCGGCCTGCGCGACTGTGCCGCGACGATGCCGATCGTGTATGCCTCGCAGGGCGACCTGTTCGGCGCCGCGCGCCAGGCTGCCTGCATGCGGCACCAGTTCGGCACCTGCAGCGGGCCCTGTGCCGGCTTCGTGAGCGAGGCCGATTACCGGGCCCGCGCCGACGTCGCCGCCGCCTTCCTCGAGGGCCGTACCCTGACGCCGCTCGACCGCGCCGTGCACGCCATGACGGAGGCAGCGGCCGCCAGCGACTTCGAGCGCGCCGCCCGCTGGCGCGACAAGTTCGAGCAGCTCGAGTGGCTCCTGGCCGCCACCAGCCGCGCGCGCACCGCGATCGACCTGCTCACCTTCGTGTATCGCGACCCCGGCACCTTCGGCGATGATCGCGCCTACGTGGTGCGCCGCGGCGTGGTGCGGGCCACCTACCCCTGGCCCGAGACGCCCATCGAGCAGGAGGCGTTTGCCGGGGTCGTGGCCCACGAACAGGCGCAGCTCGCCGGTCCGGCGTGGCCCCTGCCGCTGGAGTTCCTCGACGAGATCCTCCTGGTGTCGGCCTGGTTCCGCAGGCACCCCGAGGCACTCAGGCGCACCACGCCCCTCGACGAGTTCAGCGCGAACTGCCATTGAGCCGCTGCCGCACAACCGACGGCCGGACGCCACAGACCGAAACGCATGCTTCTGCGCGACGATCACCCCCTTGCCAAGTCGCGGTCGCGCACGCGCTTCCACTGCTGTCGCGAACCCCGACACCGTCGACGTTCCTGACGCTGATGCACTCGCACGACGCTTTCGCGCTGGCATCCCCCCTGCCCCTTGTTCGGGGCAATGCGATACCTCCTGCGGTTCATCCTCCAGTTCGTGGCGGTCACCTGCCTGCTGCTCGTGGCCCAGCCGGCGCGCGCCGATTCGCCGGGCCTGCGCGAGCCGGCACGCGTCACCGTCTATCCGGTAAGCCGGGTGCGCGAGGGCGGCTGGTACCTGCAGCGCATCACCATCCAGGGTGAATTCCAGCCGTCGATCGGCGCCTCCCTCGAGGAGGCACTGCCCGACAGCCTGCTGAACGACCACGAGCGGCATGTCATGGCGTGGGATATGGCGGGGTTGCTGCGCTGGGACGTGGACTTCGCGCGGGGACTCGACGAGGGCGATCGCTACGCCATCGTCTTCGAGCGCTTCCTGGGCGAACACGGCGAGGTGCGCTATGGCCGACTGCTGGCCGCCGAACTGGTGGTGGCTGGACGGCCGGTGGCGATCTACGCCTTCGACGCGCCCGATGGCAGCATTGTCTACTTCGATGGGGAGGGACGCTCGCTGGAGCGCAGCTACCTGAGCGCCCCGGTGGACTTCCAGAAGATCAGCAGCGGTTTCTCCCGCTCACGCTATCACCCGGTGCTGCATCGCTGGCGCAAGCACGAGGGCATCGACTACGCCGCCGATCCCGGCACGCCCGTTCGCACCATCGCCGATGGCGTGGTGCTGCGCGCCGGCTGGTCCGGCGGGTACGGCCGCATGGTGGAAATCCGTCACGCCAACGGCATCGTCACGCGCTATGGTCACCTGAGTGCCTTCGCGGCGGGGCTCCGGCCCAGCATGACGGTGCCCCAGGGCGCCGTTATCGGAGCCGTCGGATCATCGGGCCTGGCCACCGGTCCTCACCTGCATTTCGAGCTGCGCGTCAGCGGCGTGGCCACCGATCCGAAGTTCATGCCGCGCGAGGGTGGCAAGCCGATCGCGGAAGACGATCGGGTGGCCTTCACCATCCAGCGCCAGAAGCTGCGCGGCCTCATGGACGAGCCGCCCGCAGCCACTCTCTCCGCCAACACGAACTGACCAACGCCTCACGCCTCACGCCTCACGCCTCACCCCTCACGTCCTGGGCACCACCACCAGCCCCCACCGCGCCGGCAGCATCTCGATCCGGCTCGCCCGCTCCCCCTCCCGTGGCGCCGGCCATGAATACCAGGCACTCGGGTCGTTGTCGTAGCTCCGGAATGCGATGGTCGCCTGTCGCGCCGTCTCGTCGATAAACCACGCCACCGGCAGCAGCAGTTCCACGCTCCACCCCGCCGCATCCGACGTGCCCAGGACCTCCCAGCCTTCAATGCTCCGCGCCTTCCCCAGCCGCCAGTCCGGATCGTCGCTTGGTGGCATCCACCGCCCGTGCCGCCCCTGGCTGGCCACGCTGCTGTCCAGCATGCGGTGCAGGTCCCACTGGGTGTCGTCGTGCCCCGGCCCCGGAGTGCCGTCCCCCAGCGGATCGATGCTCACTACGAAGTCATCGGCCGAGGACACCGTCGAGTCCGCGATCCGGGCCGCGACATACGCCGTGTCCCCCCGCCGCATGAGCCACACCTCCACATGACCCTGCGCCGTGGGCAGGACGACGCTTGGCGCCCCATATTCGGCCACCGACGCGGCACCGTCGAAGTGAACCGTCGCGGGTGCGTCGCGCATCCGAAGCGTGTCCGCGGCTTCGGTGACGATCAGCGCGACAATGGCTGGGAGAAGCATTCCGTATCCAGTTGCAAGGTGAAACAAATCGAGGGGACCTCGCGTCAGGCAGCCATCCCCAAACCGTGGTCACTCTCCATGCGTGGTTCAATACTGACGTTGGTGCTGGCCCTCGCGGCCACTCCCGCCGCCGCCCAAACCGCAGCAGCTGCCGCGCCGTCCGCATCCACGGCCCCGGCGGCCAACCTCAACAACACCCAGTGGATTCTTCTCGGCCGCCAGGTCACCGAGTGGTTCATGCTCGGCCAGACCGACAGCCTGCTCGCGCATTCATCGCCCGACGTGCTGGACCGCATGGGCGGTGCGAAGGGATTGCTCGACGCGCGGGATGAGCTGGCCGCGCGGGTCGGCGCCGAAGTCGAGGTGATCATCGACAAGATGACCAAGCGGAAGGGAAATCCACAGTACTGGCGGGAATCGAAGTACGAGA
>JANNSD010000162.1:0-28137 GCA_031402225.1 Gemmatimonadota bacterium
CAGCGCCGCCGACCGGGTTGCCCAGGCCATGCTCCAGCTGGAAGCGGAACGAACTCCAGTCGTGGAGCGCGTTCCAGCGCAGCACCGGCAACATTACGAGGCTCGCCACCAGTACCGCCGCCCAGGGGCCCGCGGTGCGGAGAACGGGGCGCGAGGAGGCGGACGCCAGGATGCCGGCGAGAAGTCCGAGTGGCAGGATAATTCCGGTGTACTTCGAGGCCATGGCGGCGCCGCACGCGAACCCGGTGACAAGCCACCAGCGGAATGCCGACGCCGGCGCGGCAGCAGTCATCGCCCGCTCCAGCGCCAGTAACGCCAGCGCGGCAAATGCCAGCAGGGGGGCGTCGGGGGTCGCCAGCAGGAACACGCCCGACATGACCGGGAGCGCCACAAACGTCAGCGCCGCGAGGTTGCCCGCAGCCCCATCGGCGAGGTTGGACGCGAGCCGCATGACGGCCCAGCCGGCAGCGAGGCCGCTCAGCACCGGCCAGAGGCGCACGCCAAGCGGTGTGTCGCCCAGCAAGGCCGTTCCGGCGCGAATGAACAGCGCGATGCCGGGTGGATGGTCGAAGTAACCCGCGGACAGGTGGCGAGACCACTCCCAGTAGTACGCCTCGTCGGGATGGAGTGGCACCGCCGCGGCCACGGCAAGGCGCACGACCACGGCGAGCAGCAGCACGAGCACGCCCGTGCCTGATCGCGTCACGCCGTTCCGTCGGGTGCCGCGATCCGGGCGAGCTGGTCCGCCACGCGCTTCAGCGCCTTCAGGTCAACGCCGCGTTCACCCAGCGCGATCCGCAGTGCCTCGATCCCGTCCCGCGCACCCAGGAGGCCCGCGCCCACGGCGGCCGCCGACATGAGCGGCGCGGGAAACTGCTCGAGCCAGCCGAGCGCCGTGCTGGTGCGCGGCTCGGTATGGGCGGCCCAGAGGGCGGCACACGTGGCCCCAACGGCTGGCGACGCGGAGGCGACGAGGGCATCGATGTTCTCCCGCCGCAGGAGTGGGAGGCGCCGCACTGTCTCGAGGAGCAGGGTCGGCGCCTCGTTGTTGCGGAGGGCTTCGATGACATCGGGCACGAAGTCGCGATGCCCCTGCAGCAGGCGGGCGGCGGCCACGTTGACGGCCACCGCGCCCCAGGTTGATTCCGGGTCGGGATGGGTGAGTACCGCCAGATGCCAAGTGAGGCTCGTCAGGGTACGAGGATTGTCGAAGGCGAGCAGGGCGACGGGGAGGAGATGGAGGGGGAGGGTAGGCCGCTCTCCCGGCGGGGCCACCTCGCGCGGTACACCCCTTTCCCGCAGGTGGGCGAAGCCCGCCCGTGACCCGGCGTCGAGCGGGGCGTCCGCCGGGGCCGCGGCAGCCCAGCGCTGCGCCAGGGCGGCCAGGTCGGGGTCGGGCACCAGCAGCACCTCGCCGAGAATGCGGGCGAGTGCCAGGCGCGCCGCGGCGCTGGCGGGTGGCTGGCCCGGACCGGCGGCCGCAACCTGGCCGAGCAGCAGGCCCGAGGCCCGTGAGGAGAGCGTGAGAGACAAGGATATTATCTTAGCGTGATCACCCAGCCGTGAGGAGTTCGCGTGGCCAAGGACAGCCTTTCCATCACCGACAACCGCACCGGCAAGATCTACGAGCTGCCGGTCAGCGAAGGTACCGTCCGGGCCATGGATCTGCGGCAGATCAAGGTCGCCGACGACGACTTCGGCCTGATGACCTACGACCCTGCCTTCATGAATACGGCGAGCTGCCGAAGCGCCATCACCTTCATCGACGGCGACAAGGGGATCCTGCGCTACCGCGGCTATCCCATCGAACAGCTCGCCGAGAAGTGCTCGTTCCTCGAGGTGGCCTTCCTCCTGTGCGAGGGCGAACTGCCGACCAAGCCCCAGCTCGAGTCGTGGGAGGAGAAAGTCCGCTATCACACGTACGTTCACACCAACATCACGAAGTTCCTCGAGGGGTACCGGTACGACGCGCACCCGATGGGGATGCTCCTCGGTGCGGTCGGTGCGCTCTCCACGTTCTACCCCGACGCGAAGCATATCGGCGACAAGGCCAACCGCTACCTGCAGCGCATCCGCCTCATCGCCAAGCTGCCGACCATTGCGGCCTTCGCCTTCCGTCATTCACGCGGCCTGCCATTCGTGTACCCCCGGAACGACCTCAGCTACATCGGGAACTTCGTGAACATGACGTTCGAGATCGGCGGCAAGCTGGAGCCCAATGCCGTGCTGCAGCGAGCACTCGAGATCCTGCTGATCCTGCATGCCGACCACGAACAGAACTGCTCGACCAGCGCGGTGCGCGCGGTCGGTTCCTCCGAGGTGGATCCCTTCTCCGCCATCTCGGCGGGTATTGCGGCCCTCTACGGGCCGCTCCACGGCGGCGCGAACGAGGCGGTGCTGCGGATGCTGGACGAGATCGGGACCAAGGCCGAGGTGCCGGGATTCATCGAGAAGGTGAAATCGGGCCATGGCGAGCGGCTCATGGGCTTCGGGCACCGGGTGTACAAGTCGTACGATCCGCGCGCCACGCTGATCAAGAAGGTGGCGTACGACGTGTTCGAGCAGACGGGGCTCAACCCGAAGCTCGAGATCGCTTTGGAACTGGAGCGGATCGCGCTGGAAGACGAGTACTTCATCAAGCGGAAGCTGTACCCGAACGTGGATTTCTACTCGGGGCTGATCTATCAGGCGATGGGGTATCCCACCGACTATTTCACCGTGCTGTTCGCACTGGGCCGGCTACCGGGATGGGTGGCGCAATGGGAGGAAATGCTGCTCGACAAGGAGCAGAAGATCGCCCGGCCGCGACAGATCTACATGGGCGCGGCCGAGCGGAACTTCGTGCCGTTGGTGGCGCGGGGCTGACCAAGCTGGGGGTGGGCACAGGCCGCAAGCCGTGCAGTCGAAGTCACGGTTTCTTGGAGAAGGCCAAACGGCACTTCCCCGCTCACGACCTGGGCCCGCCCGAGTCTCGCCGGCCTCTTGCTGTTCGACACCAGAGCTACGCGCAGGTTCCGTGATTGGATTGCTGGTACAAAACCTGAGACAGGAAAACAGAAAAGAGGGCGGGCCTCGCGGCCCGCCCTCTTCACTGTTCCTCCGCACAACCTGCTAACTGGCGCTGGGTGGCGTCGCCGCCGGCACTGACATCTCGCCCTCGAGATAAGTGTACCCTTCCAGGCCGGCCACATAATCGGCAATGAACGAGTTGGCGTCTTGGCGGGAGAGGTCCTTCGCCGCACTCACCTTGCGGCGAAAGGTGGCCAGGAGGTCGGAGGCATGGAACTGCACGTAGTTGAGCACCTCGGTGACCGTATCCCCATGCACCAGGTCGGTGATCTCGTAGCCGCCATTCTTCAGGCGCACGTGGATCGCGTTGGTGTCCCCGAACAGGTTGTGCAGGTCGCCCAGGATCTCCTGGTACGCCCCGGTAAGGAAAATGCCAAGGATGTAGGTTTGCGACTCCTCCCAGCGATGCAATTCCAGGCTGGGCTTCCCCTTGCGTCCCCCTGCAAAGCGGTCGATGACTCCGTCGGAATCGCAGGTCACGTCCTGGATGGTGCCGAGCCGGCTGGGCTTCTCGAGCAGCCGGTGAATCGGCATGATCGGGAAGAGCTGGTCGATGGCCCAGTTGTCGGGCAGCGACTGGAAGACGGAGAAGTTGCAGAAATAGCGATCGACCAGCGCGCTCTCGAGATGGCTCGCGATCTCGGGGTAGGCCGCGGGATCCTCGGCGATGACCTCGGCGAGGCGGCCCAGGGTGGACAGGTAGAGCTGCTCGGCGTGCGCCCGGTCACGCAGGGAGAAGATGCCGCTGCCGAAGTACTCCTGGGAGCGTTCCTTGGCGAACACCGCATCGTGGAACACCTCGGCCACCCGTTCCAGGGTGAGCGACTCGAGGCTCTCCTTCAGGTCCACCAGCAGCTGGTGCGGGTCGTCGCCCAGCTCGGGCGCAGAGGTCTCGTTCAGCGTCTCGACATCGATGACGTTGACCAGCAGCAGCGCGTGATGCGCGGTGATGGCGCGGCCCGACTCGGAGATGACGTTGGGCATCGGCACCTCCTCGCTGCGGCAGGCGGTCCCCAGGGTGTAGATGACGTCGTTGGCGTACTCGCGCATGGTGTAGTTCATGCTGGCGGTACGGGTGGAGCGCGAGCCGTCATAGTCGACGCCCAGCCCGCCACCCACATCCACGTATCCCACCTCGAATCCCATGCGCCGGAGCTCGACATAGTACCGGCAGGCCTCGTCGAGGCCCGCCTTGACGAAGCGGATATCGGTGATCTGGCTGCCGAGGTGGAAATGGACCAGCTTCAGGATGCCGGTGCGGTTCAGGGTCTTGAGCCGGTCGAGCAGCAACACCAGCTCCACCGGCGACAGGCCGAACTTCGACTTCTCGCCGCCGCTCTTGGCCCAGCGGCCCGAGCCCTCGCTCGACAGCTTGATCCGGACGCCCACAGTCGGCTCGACCTGCATCTCGTTCGCCACCTTGAGCAGCACATCGAGTTCGTTGAGCTGCTCCATGACGATGATCACGGTGTGACCGAGCTTCTGGCCCATCAGGGCCAGGCGCATGAACTCCTCGTCCTTGTAGCCGTTGCAGACGATGAGATGGTGGCTCGAATCGCCCAGGCCCAGGATGGCCATGAGCTCGGGCTTGCTGCCGCACTCGAGGCCGACGCCGAACTCCTCGCCGAACTCCACCACTTCCTGCACGACGTGCCGCTGCTGGTTCACCTTGATCGGGTAGACCGTGGTGTAGCGACCGTCGTACCCGAACTCCTTGATGGCGTGCGCGAAGTGCCCCGCGAGGGTGGCAATCCGCGACTTGAGGATATCGGAGAAGCGCAGCAGCAGCGGGAGGCCCACGCCCTGGGCATCGAGGTCGGTGGCGAGCTGGTAGAGATCGAGCCCCCGCTTGGGATCGCCATCGGGATGCACGGTGACGTGGCCCTCGGCGTTTACCCGGAAGTAACCCAGACCCCAGCCGCTCATGTTGTAGAGCTTCTCGGCGTCCTTGGTCGTCCAGGCCGGGGCGGCTACAGTGGTGGTGATGGTCGTCTCCTCGCGCAGCGTGAACGGGTATATCCGGCAGCCGAAAACTTACACCGACCTGCCGGTGCAAGAAACCGAGCCGACCAGCAGCCGCGCTGGCGGGACCACCCGCACGGGTTCAGGGTATAGCAGTCATGTCGCAACCTGCTTACGTCATTCTCGGGGCCAGTGGGGCCATTGGTAGTGCTGTGGCGCGACGGCTCGCCCGCCAGGGCGCGCGGCTCGTGCTGGGGGGCCGTGACATCACGCGCCTGCAGGCGGTGGCCGACGAGACGGGCGGCATCGCGCGGGTTGGCGATGCCACCAGCTCCGCCGATGTGGATGCCACCGTGGCGCTCGCGACTGAACGGTTCGGCCAGCTCGATGGTGCCGCCAACTGCGTTGGCTCCATCCTGCTCAAGCCCCTGCACCTGACCCGGGACGAGGAGTTCCAGGCCACCCTCGCCACCAACCTCACGAGCGCCTTCCTCCTGCTGCGCGCGGCGGTTCGTGCCATGGGCGCCGGGGGTGGCTCCGTCGTGCTGGTCTCGACGGCCGCTGCCGACACGGGGCTGCCGAACCATGAGGCCATCGCCGCCGCCAAGGCGGGCGTCGAGGGCCTCGCCCGCTCGGCCGCCGCGACCTACGCCGCGCGCAACATCCGGGTCAACTGTGTTGCCCCCGGCCTGGTGCGCTCGCCGCTCTCCGCCCGCATCACGGGCAATGAAGGTGCCCTCAAGGCCTCGGTCGCCATGCACGCCCTTGGCCGGATCGGCGAGCCGGACGAGGTGGCGTCCGCGATCGCCTGGTTCCTCGACCCCGCGAACAGCTGGGTCACCGGCCAGGTGCTTGGGGTCGATGGCGGGCTTGGGCGACTGCGCCGCGGTCGCGACACCTAGCGCCGGAGATCCGTGTCTCATCCTCTCGTTGTCGAACTCGCCACCCGCATCGACGCCCCGCCCGACGCGGTGTGGGCGTGGCATACGCGGCCGGGCGCCTTCGAGCGACTCACGCCGCCCTGGGAGCAGGTGCGCGTGCTGGAACGCACCGGCGGCATCGAGAATGGCGCCCGCGTTGTTCTGGAGGTGAGACTCGGCCCGGTGCCACTTCGCTGGGTGGCGGTGCACCGCGACGTGGTGGCGGGCACCCGATTCGTGGACGAGCAGGAGTCCGGGCCCTTCACGAGCTGGGTGCACGAGCACGAGATGACGTCCGACGGGGCGGGCGGCACCATCCTCCACGATCGCATCGCCTGCGTGCCGCCACTGGGTGCCGCCGGGGCGCTCTTCGGTGCGCCCACGCTGCGCGCAAAGCTCGAGCGCATGCTGCGGTATCGGCACGCAACACTGGCGGCCGACCTGGCGGCCCATGTGGGCGTGCCGCCGATGCGGTTCGTCATCGCCGGTGCCACCGGCATGATCGGTCAGGCGCTGGTGCCCTTCCTTACTACCGGCGGCCACCAGGTGACGCGGCTCGTCCGGAGCCATCCGGCTCCCGGCGACGCCGTCTGGGATCCCGACCGTGGCACCATCGACGCATCGGTGCTGAACGGGGTCGACGCGGTCATCAACCTCGCCGGCGCCAATGTCGCCGGCGGGCGCTGGACGGCCGAGCGGAAGCAGCGCCTCATCGACAGCCGCCTGAGGAGCACCGGTCTCCTCGCCCATTCCATTGCCAGTGCGCCGGCGCCCCCGCCGGTGTTTGTCTCCGTGTCCGCCACCGGCTTCTACGGCGACCGTGGCGAGGAACTCCTGAGCGACGCCGCCGCGCCCGGCACCGGGTTCTTCCCGTCGCTCGCTCAGGCGTGGGAGGAGGCGGCAACGCCCGCCGCCGGGACTGGCGTCCGCGTCACCCACCCCCGGTTCGGGGTGGTGTTGAGCCCGGCGGGTGGCGCGCTGGAAAAGCTCCTTCCACCGTTCCTGGCTGGCGTCGGCGGGCCCGTCGGGTCCGGCCGGCAGTGGATGAGCTGGAGTTCCATCGATGACGCGATCGGCCTGCTCTACTTCGCCGCCCTCGACCCGCGCGCGCAGGGGGCGTTCAATGCCACGGCGCCTGAGCCGGTGCGGAACGCCGAGTTTGGCCATACCCTCGCGCGGGTGCTCGGACGGCCGGCGCTCTTTCCGGTACCGGCGCCCGCCCTGCGCCTCCTGTTCGGCGAGATGGCCGACGCGACCCTGCTCGCCAGCACGCGGGTCCATCCGGAAAAGCTGGCGCAGTGGCACTACCGGTATCGCACTCCGGACCTCGAGCCGGCGCTGCGGCACGTGCTGGGGCGGTAGGAGCGCGGCGCCACCCGTTCCCGGCGTTAGACTTCGGCCATGACGACCCGTCGCGCCGTATTGCTGCTGTCCGGGGGGATGGACTCCGCCACCACCGGCGCTATCGCCCGCGAGCAGGGGTTCGCGCTCTACGCGCTCAGCTTCCGCTACGGCCAGCGGCACGCCATCGAACTGGAGGCGGCGCGCCAAGTGGCAGAGGCCCTTGGCGTCGCGCGCCATTCGGTGCTCGATATCGACCTCGCCGCGTTCGGCGGCTCGGCACTGACTGCCGGCATCGACGTACCCAAGGACCGATCCCTCGCGACCATGGACGCCGCCATCCCGGTGACGTACGTGCCGGCCCGCAATACGATCTTCCTGTCCTTCGCGCTGGGCTGGGCCGAAACGCTGGACGCGTCCGACCTGTTCATCGGCGCCAACGCCATCGACTACAGTGGCTATCCCGATTGCCGTCCGGAATTCCTGCGGGCGTTCGAGACGATGGCGCGGCTGGGGACGAAGATGGGGACGGAGGGGCGTGCCATCACGGTCCACGCGCCCCTCATCAGCATGACCAAGCGGCAGATCGTTGAGCGGGGCCGGGAGCTGGGCGTCGATTTTTCGCTGACCCGTACCTGCTACGATCCCGATGCTGAGGGGAGCGCCTGCGGGCGGTGCGACGCCTGCCTGCTCCGGCGCAAGGGTTTCGCCGACGCCGGGCTCGATGATCCAGCGCCGTACGTGCCCGCCGCATGACATACGCGGTGAAGGAACTGTTCTACACGCTGCAGGGTGAAGGGGCACAGACGGGCCGCGCGGCGGTGTTCTGTCGCTTCGCCGGGTGCAACCTCTGGACCGGGCGGGAGGAGGACCGTCGCACCGCGGTCTGCGACTTCTGTGACACCGAGTTCGTCGGCACGGACGGGCCAGGCGGGGGCAAGTTTGCCACCGCCGACGGACTCGCCGACGCCGTGCTCGCGGCCTGGCCTGCGAGTGGAGGAGGCGCGCCGTACGTGGTGTGCACCGGGGGGGAGCCGCTGCTGCAGCTCGACGCCGCGCTGGTCGAGGCGCTGCACCAGCGGGGCATCCTGGTGGCGGTGGAGACGAACGGCACGCAACTCCCGCCCGCCGGACTGGACTGGGTGTGCGTCAGCCCCAAGGCGGCGGCACCGGTGGTGCTCACGGCGGGGAACGAGCTCAAGCTGGTGTATCCCCAGCCCCTGGCGCTGCCGGAGCGTTTTGAGGGGCTCCGATTCGACCATTTCTACCTCCAGCCGATGGACGGGCCCCACCGCGAGGCCAACACCAAGGCGGCCCTGCGCTACTGCCTGGCCCATCCCCGCTGGAAGATGAGCCTCCAGACGCATAAGCTTCTGGGGATTCCCTGACCATCCCGCGTCACCGACTGGACGGCTAGCCGCCCGCATGCATGGTTACTCCGATCGCATTCATCACGCCTTTGCCTTCGCGGCCAAGCACTACGTGCCGCGCGCGCCGGCGACGGGGAGCGCCGACTTCATCGCGCACCCGGGCAACCTGGCCGTCATCCTGAGCCGGTACAGCGCCGACCAGCCCACCGTGGTGGCCGGCGTACTGCACCTGGTGCTCGAGGAGACGGTACCGGAGGCGCGCCAGGGCATGGAGCAGAGCATCGGGATCAAGTTCGGCTCCGTGGTCCTCGCGATCGCGCGTGATGCCGTGGAATCACGCTTTGATGCTCGCGGAGGCGAACTGCCGTGGCGCGCGGTGAAGCACGACTACTTGGCGCATCTGGGCGTCGCGGAACCGAGGGCGGTGGACATCTGCGTGGCGGACGAGATCCACTGTGCCGGGCTGACCCTGACGGCCCTGCGGCGACTGGGTGCCGAGTATGTGCGTACGGTGTCATCGGCGTCGTCCGAGCAGACGGTCTGGTGGTATCGGTCGCTGCTCGAGCTGCTGGCGCAACGGTCGGACTGGCAGCGGCCCGACATGCTGGAAGAGCTTCGGGTACTCAGCGCGGATGTGGTGCGGGCGCTTCGCGCCCATGAGGATTGACGACTTCCATCCCGGGATCCCTGTTGCGAAACCTGATCCTCGCCATCACCGCCCTTGCGGCGGTTGCCTGCACCGGGCTGCCCCCGGCGGCAGCGCCAACCAATCCGGCGCGCCTCCTGTCCATCAATGACGTGTACATCGCGGACACCCTGCCCGATGGCAACGGCGGCCTGGCCCGGCTCGCGACCCTCAAGCAGCGGATCTCGGCGGAAGGCCCAGTGCTGTTCGTGCTGGCCGGCGACTTTCTCGGACCCAGCCTGCTCAGTCGCTACTACAATGGCGCCCAGATGGTGGAGGCCCTGAACGCGGCGGGCCTCGACTACGCGACGTTCGGCAACCATGACTTCGACCTGCCGCTGGACACGCTTCAGGCCCGCATCAACGAGTCGAAGTTCAAGTGGCTTTCCGCCAACTGCGTGCGGGACGACGGCACCCGCTTCCCGGGGGTCCTGCCGTGGGACACGGTACGGGTGTTCGGCAAGAAGGTGGGCATTTTCGGGCTGACAATGCAGGGCCAGTACCCGCCGTTCGTGCAGTGCGGGTCGCCCGACAGCGCGGCGACCATTGCGCTCGATTCGCTGGCAGCGATGGGGGCCGACCTGATCGTGGCGCTGACCCACCAGTCGCTGGCCGCGGACGTGGCGTTGCTGAACCGTGAAGGCCAGATCGAAGTGGTGCTTGGCGGGCATGAGCACGACGCGCGTTCGGTGGCGGTCGGCACCCGCTTCGTGCTCAAGGCGGACGCGAACGCCGTCTCGGCCCAGTTCATGACAATGTGGGGTGCCAAGGGCGACTGGAAGAGCGCGCCCCGCCTGCTGGACGTGAAACCCAACCTGCCCACGGACACCGTGGTACAGGCCGTCATCGACCGCTGGCAGGACAGCCTGCGCCTGCGGCTGGGGCCGAACTACGTCGTGGGCACCGCCATCCAGCCCATCGACGCACTGGACGCGCCGCAGCGACAGCAGGAGACGGTGCTGGGCAACCTCGTCACCGACGCGATCCGTCTGGGCACCGCGACGGACGTGGGGGTGATCAACGGTGGCGCCCTGCGCCTCAACGAGGTCATCCCACCGGGACCGGTCTGGTTCTACACCATCGAATCCATGTTCCTCTTCGCCGACGAAACCCGCATCGTCACCGTGCCGATATCGGGCCAGCGGCTGCGGGACATCCTGGAGATCAGCGTGTCGGACCGGAACCTCGGGAGTGGCGGGTTCCTGCAGGTGTCCGGCATCAAGTTCACCTTCGACCGCGGCCGGCCCTCGGGATCGCGCATCGCGGGACCGGTGACGACCTCGATCGGCAACTCGATCTATCCCAATCAGGTCATCCGCCTCAGCATCCCGGCGTATCTCGCCTGCCGGGGAGGTGACGGCTACAAGGTGCCCGAAGCGGCGGGGCCGTGCGCCTCGGTGGCCACGGCACCGCGGGTTGCCGACCTCGTGGTCGCCCATTTTGGCCAGCGACTCGGGGGCCGGATTGCCGCGCCACCGGGGACCCGGATCACCATCCGGTAACCGGCCGCCCAGCAAGCGTTTGTGTCAATTCTTGCAGCGGGGCGCGGGCCCGGTTCCGCGATACCATCAGTGGGGGGTGTCGGTGTACCTTCCTGTCAATGACCGGCCCACCGTCCACGACGCTGCTGTCGCACCTCCCTTCCGCCTTCGCTGCTGCGTGTCGTAGCGCGCGCACGGATGGAGAGCTGTTCGAGCGTTGCCGCACCTTCCTGGTCCAGCGGTTCCTCTCCGAAAAAATCTGGTTCGTGATCACCGGACCCGCGGCGCCGATTCCCCGCGTCGGCCCGGCGGACGGCTACGACCAGGCGGTGCAGGTGGCCAAGCTGTCGAGCGGGGCCACCGAGGTCGCGGTGCTGGCCGACCCGGTCATCGCCGGCGACCTGCGCGGCGTGGCGCTCCCGCTGGTGATGGCGCTGTCGGTGGTGATCGAGTTGCGCACCATCCTCATCGAGCGGCAGGCTGCGCTGGACGACGCCGGGTTCCAGCTTCGGGCGCTGCGGCAGGTGGCCCGGCTGCTGAGCTCGGTGCATTCGACCGAGGAGACGGAGCAGCTGGTCCTCGATTTCATGGCTGAAGTGTTCTTCGCGTGGTGGGCCTGCCTGTACCGTCCGGATGGGGCGCACTATCACCCGAAGGTGTACCGGTCGCTGAACGACCGGCGGCGCCCCTCCCCGATCGAGCGCACCACGCTCGACGGCAAGATCCCGGCGGGCAGTGCGGCCCTGGGCGCGCAGGAAGTTGGCGTGGCCCAGCTGGTGGGGCCCGGGGCCGAGCTGGTCGTGCCGCTGGATGCCGGCTCGGAGCGCATGGCGGTGCTGGTGCTGGGGCCCAGGATCAGCGACAAGCCCTACGCGCGGGCGGAACTGGAGCTCGCGGGGACGCTGTCCTTCGCCGCGGCCATTGCGCTCAAGAACAGTGAGCTGGTGGAGCAGCTGCAGAGTGCCGCGTCCACCGACGAGCTCACGGGGCTGTACAACCGGCGGGCCCTCGAAGAGCGGCTCGCCGCTGAGATCTCCCGCAGCCTCCGTCACCAGCTCAACACCACCGTGCTGCTGCTCGACCTCGACTTCTTCAAGAAAGTGAATGATGACATGGGGCACGCCGCCGGCGACCGCATGCTCATCCAGGTGGCCGAGGTGCTGCGCCGCGAGTGCCGCACGCTGGACGTGTGCGGCCGGCTGGGAGGCGACGAGTTCCTGGTCATCCTGCCGATGACGAAGCCGGAGGAGGCGATGGTGTTCGTGTCGCGGGTGCAGTCGGGCCTGGCGCGGTTGGAGGAAATGCACCCCGAGTTCGGGCGCTGCACCGCGAGCTTCGGCCTGGCCGAGTGCCCGCGGCTGGGCACGTCGGTCACCAGTGTCCTCGCCGCCGCTGACGCGGCGCTCTACCGCGCCAAGCGCAGCGGGCGAAACGCCGTCGCGATCGCCGAGGACTGAGGTGGTGCGGGAGGAGCGGTTCATCCTCCTCGGTGATGCCGTGTGGCTCGACTTCGTGAACACGGCCCGCGGTCGCGAGCCCACCCCGCCCGACCGACTGCCCGGCGCCCCGGCGTGGGAGGCCTGGCTCGCGGCGCTGCAGCTTCCATCCGCGCCGGTGCCATTCGCTGACGTTCGCACCCTCCGGACTCACCTCACCGACCTGGCCGGTGCGCTCGCCACGGGCCAGCCGTCTCCCTCCGCCAGCGTACGCGCCGTCAACGACCTGCTTGCCACGGTGGCCGGCGGACAGCAACTGGTTCGCGTCGCGGGACAGTGGCAGCTGACCTTCGCCCCTGGCGAACCGCCGGGCGTGCTTGCCACCCTCGCCCGCATGGCCGCCGAAACGCTGGCGCTCCCGAGCCCGACCATCCGCCGCTGCGCCGGTCCGACCTGCTCCCTCTTCCTGCTGGATCGCTCGCCCACGCAGCACCGCACCTGGTGCAGTCCGGAGTACTGCGGCCGGGGCATGCGGGTGGAGCGGCGGCGCGGCGGCCACGGATGAGCCGCGACATGGCCGACACCGCCGATACGGCCGCACACTTCGCCACGGCCGAGATGGCGCTCGGCACCCGGTACCGGCTCGAGCGGGTCATTGCCGCCGACGCCGAGCGGGTGCTGTTCGTGGGCATCGACCGGGTACTCAACCGGCGCGTCAGCATCCGGGTGAACATCTACTCCGATGACGGGACCCGCGCCTGGTTCCTGCGGGAAGCCGAAGCCCTGGCCCAGCTGGACCATGCGGCCATCCGCCATGTGTACGACGTGGGCGTGGTGGGCGAGGTGGCGTACCGAGTGGGGAACTGGATCGACGGCGAGAGCCTCGAGCATGCCGCGCAGCGCGGACCGCGCCTGATCCCCACGGTGCACACCCTCGCGCGCGACCTCCTCAGCGCGCTGGAGCATGCGCACACCCAGGGCATCCTCTTCCGCCGCATCGTGCCCGCCGGCATCCTGCTGAGCCATGCCGGCCGGGGCACCGTGACCGACCTGCGCTTCTGCAGCTGGGCCCTGCCCGCGATCCCCCTCGATGTGCGGCCCAGCGGCCTGTGCTTCATGGCGCCCGAGGTACGGGAGGGCGAACCGGGCGAACCGGCGAGCGATGTGTACACCGCCGGGGCCGTGCTCTACTACGCCGCGACCGGGACCGAGCCGGCGCTCGATCCGTCCGCGATTCGTCGCCCATCCGACTTGCGCCCGACCACGCCGCGCACGCTCGAACGCATCATCGCGCGCGCGCTGCGCGCCGATCCCCGCCGGCGCTACCTCTCCGCCGGCGAGATGCTGGAGGACTTCGCGTCCGAGGCGGGCGCCGTGGAGGCGGTGTCGGTACGACCGGCGGGCGCCCAGCTCGATACGAGCAGCGACCACGCGGAAGAGTGGGAAAAATTGCTGCGTCGCGCCCTGGGCGACGACTACGAACTGCTCGACACCGTGGGCAGTGGTGGATTCGGCAGGGTGTATCGCGCGCGCGACCTGCACCTCGAGCGGGAAGTGGCGCTCAAGGTGCTGCATCCGGCCCTCACGCGCGACCTCGCCGGCGTGGAGCGGTTTCGTCGCGAGGCGCAGCTTGCGGCGAAGCTGCAGCACCCGAACGTCGTGGATATCTACGACATCCAGTCGCGCTCCGGGCTGCTGTGGTACACCATGGAGCTGGTGCGCGGACCCAACCTCGCCCAGTTGGTGGAGCACGAGGGCCCGCTCAGCGTGCCCCGCGTGATCCGGCTCCTGCGCGAGGCGCTGAGCGCGCTGATCCAGGCCCATGCCCTCGGGCTGGTGCACCGGGATATCAAGCCGGAGAACATGCTGATCGCGCCGGGCGGTGGCCTCAAGCTCACCGACTTCGGGCTCGCGCTGGCGCTCCGCGGTGGCCGCTTCGGTGGTGCCTCGAGCCGGAGCGGCACCCCCCAGTTCGCCAGTCCCGAACAACTGCTGGGCGAGCGGGTGGACCAGCGCAGTGACCTGTACAGCCTGGCCGCCGTCGCGTACTTCGCCCTGCTGGGCCGTCCGCCGTTCGAGGGGGCAACGCCGGAACAGGTGCTGGCGCGCCAGACGACCGACCAGGCGCCCGACCTGCGCGCCGCTGTACCCGACGTAGGGCCGGGACTCGCTGGCGTGCTGGCGCGCGCGCTGCAGAGCGTGGTGGACCGCCGCTATGCGACCGCCGCCGACTTCCTGCAGGCCCTCAAGCGCGTCACCCGCCGCGGCCGGCTCGAGCGTGCCCTGGACACGCTTCGCTGGCGCATGGGGTCCCTCTGGCCCGGATCCTCTTGACTAACCATGCTGGCCGACGACATTAGATGAGTCCAGCACCGGCGGCGCCGGCATGCATGGATCCTCCCACAGCTGCTCCGGGCCATCAGGCCCCATCAGGCTTCATGACACGGGACAGGCCCGTGGATCATGATGGAGCGTAGCGGCGGTACACCGCCGCCTCGCGGTCACGTCACAACGAGGTCGTTCCAATGGCTCGCGTTTCCGGCACAGTCAAGTGGTTCAACGATGCGAAGGGTTTCGGCTTCATTACCCCTGAGAACGGAGAAAAGGACTGCTTCGTTCATCACACCGCCATCGAGTCGGATGGCTTCCGCAGCCTCGCCGAGGGTGAGCGGGTCGAATTCGAGATCGTCCAGGGCCAGAAGGGCCCGGCGGCCGAGAAAGTGACGAAGCTGGGGAAGTAGGCGGGTAGGCGGGTAGGAAAAACGGAGGGCGGCGAACGCCGACCCTCCGTTTGCATTCTTCTCCACCCGCCTGGCGCCAACCCGCCTACTTGTGTCGGTACGTCACCCGTCCCCGGGTCAGGTCGTACGGCGAGAGCACCACGCTGACACGGTCACCCTCCAGCACCCGGATCTTGAACTTGCTCATCTTGCCGGCGGCGTAGGCCAGGATCTCGTGGCCGTTATCGAGCAGGACGCGGTAGTTGCGGTCTGGCAGGACCTCGGTCACCACCCCCTCCATTTCGATGCCTTCTTCTTTCGCCATCCGGACTCCCTAAAGATGTGAGGACCCTTCGCTGCGCTCAGGGCAAGCTGGGAGGCGTGAGGGCGTGAAGAAAGGGCCCTCCGGCCCCGTTAGCGGGGGTGAATCTTGCCTCCACGGGCCCGGGGCGCAACTCCGGCTCCCCGGGACCCATCAGGCCGCCGGTGGCACCTGGCTTCGGAGGAGATCGACCTGCTCCTCCACCAGCTGCACCAGTTCCCCGATGGTATCACCATCAAAGGCGAGCCTGGCCCCGGCCGCGGCGTAGATATCAGGCAGGGGGCGGGTATTCCCGAGCGCCAGCGCATCGCGGTAGCGGCGCACTGCCTCGACCGGATCGCGGAGGCTGTTCCGCCACACCTGCAGGGCACCGAGCTGGGCGATGCCGTACTCGATGTAGTAGAACGGGTACAGGAAGACGTGCAGCTGACGGTACCAGCGCGCGGTCCGCTCGCGCTCCAGGCCGGACCAGTCGACACCCTGATCGAAGCGGCTGCGGATCCGGAGCCAGGCGGCATCGCGCGCCACGGCATCGGCACCGTCCGGGTCGGTATAGATCCAGTGCTGGTACGCATCCACCGACGCCACGTGCGCGAGGGTGACGATGACGTCCTCGAGGTGCTCGAGGCGCGCGCGTCGCAGGTCGTCAGGGGCAAAGTAGCCCAGGGGACGCTCGAGGTGCGGTGCCGAGAGGAGTTCCATCGACATCGATGCGAGCTCGCATGCCTCAGACCCCGGATGACGCTGCCATACCAGCGGCAGGCGCCCCGCCGCGAAGGCGTGAAAGGCGTGACCCGCCTCATGCATGAGGGTCATCACGTCGTCGATCAGCCCGACCGCGTTCATGAAGATGAAGGGGCGACCGCTCCAGTGGAGCGTGTCGCAGTATCCGCCTGGCGCCTTCCCCGCCCTGCTGTCGAGGTCGAGCAACTGCTCGTCGATCATGACGCCGAACTGTGCGCCGAGCGCCGGATCCACCCGGTCGAACACCGCCCGGGCACGACCGGCGAGCTCGGCGCCGTCGCTGAACGGGCGCAGGGGCTCCGTCCCATAGAGATCGACCGCCAGATCCCAGGGCCGGAGCGAATCCAGCCCGAGCTGCTCGCGGCGATGCGTCATGAGGCGATTGTATGCCGGCATGACGTGGCGCTCAACGGCATCGTGAAAGCGCTCGCAGTCGGCTGGCGAATAGTCGAAGCGGAGCTTCGCCTTGAAGACGTAGTCGCGGAACGATACGAAGCCGGCATTCTTCGCCACCTGCTGCCGCAGCCCATGCATCTGATCGAACAGCGTGGCCAGCTCGTCCCGGGCCGTTATGTACGGCGCCGTGCTCGCGCGGAAGGCGCGTTCCCGGACTCCCCGGTCGGGCTCCTTGAGGAAGGGAGCAAGCTGTGGTAGCGGCAGCTCCTTTCCTTCCCACCGGGCCGTCATGCCACCGGTGATGCGCTGGTACGAAGCCGAGTACTCCTCCAGCCGGCTCATGATCGGCACGTTGGCGTCGCGGAAGATCTCGATGGATGTCCTGAATCCACGCAGGGTGGTCTCCAGCGCCGGCGACACGTAGCCCGATGCCACCAGCCGCTTCTGCAATGCGACGCTCCGCTCTTCCGCCTGCGGAAGGATTTCCATGGAGAAGCGCAGGTGGTCCCGCTCCGCGTCCTTGTCCCTCGTGTCAACGGTGTATCGGATCATCGCCCGGCTGGCGGCTTCGGTGAGCATCGCCTCGAGCCGCGACCAGTCCGCGAGCCACTGCTCCACGGTGTCGTGATCGAAATCCCGAGTGGCGAGTGCGTCGAAGTAGGGGCGGATGTCATTCCAGGAGGCCTTCGCGAGCGCCTCGGGCGAGGCGACCGATGTCAGGGTCATACGTTCTCCATGTTCGCGCGTGCCTGTCGATGATACAGCCACGCGAGTGCAAGTGATACGACACCAAGGATGAATACCGAGGCGATGCGATAGAACGCATCGAGGGAGGACAGATCGCTGAACAGCACCTTGATGACGGCGACCGCCGCGACGCCCAGGCCGGCCACCCGGAGCTGGGCCGCGCCGCGGCGGAAGCCGAGCAGCACCAGTGTTCCCGCGAAGAGGATCCACCAGGCACTGATGGACAGGCCACTGGCGAGCCGGGCCACTTCGGGTGACGCCATCTGCTGCGTGCACAGGCGGTCGAGCTCAGTGGTCACGCCAAGGAAGAGCGCGGACGCCGAGGCGGCACCAAAGCCCTGCACCAGCGAGGCGGCGGCGTTCGCCGCCCATCCCTGTTCCCGGACGCGCGACACAAGGTAGCCACACACCGCCGCCACTCCCACGACGCCCCACACCGCGAGAGCCCACGAACCGGTAAAGGCGCGCTGGCTCCCGGCGTGGCTGACGGCGCCCACCGCCACGACGTAGCCCGCGACGATAAGGGTGCCGGCCGCCGCCCAGAGCGCGTCACACCACCGTCGTCCGACCGCCGCAGCCATCCATGCCAGAGTCAACGCCAGCAGTGCGGTCGCTGCCTTCTCGCCACTCCAGCGATCGGCCACGGCAAGGACCAGCATCACGGCACCGATACCGGTGAAGGCCGCGAGCCGGGTGATCCATCCGGCGATGACATACGGCGCGGCGACGAGCGCCGCCGCCGCGCCGTGGTGCGCGCGGAACCAGACCGGTGCCACCTGATAGAGAGCCAGGGTGACGTTCAATGGAGTGACGAGGAAGTAGAGGCGCTCGCCGGCGACCCAGTTGCGCACGCCGCCTGGCAGCGGCATCCCGGCTCCGCGGGGCGCCCGGAGCCCAAGGAGCCACACCGGAACCGCGAGGGCGAGGGCGGCAAGCAGCAGCGGCCAGCGCGCATCGAGGGCAAGCCGCGGCCCCGCGACCGCGAGCAGCGCCCATCCGCCGATGAAGGAGACGAGGCGCGTCTCCCACCAGTGCGCCCGCAGCCCGATGGCGAGCCCGCCGGTGCCCACGAGCGCGGCGAGCGCGAGCGTGCCATTTGGATTCGCGCCCGGCTCCGCGATGAAGCCGAGCCAGACGGTTCCAGCGGCAAGCAGAAACGTGGTGAGCCGCCACCGCCGCAGGGCCGCCACCGCCCCCAGGGTCACGGCCGCCACTCCGAGGTACAGCAGGAGCGCATTGGCGCTGGCACGCTCCTGACCGAGCAGGACGGGCGCTACCAGCAACCCGACGGTCGCCGCAGCCCCGAGCGCCTCCACATCCACAGCGTAGGCGATCGCCGCCAGGGAGAGCGACACCAGTGCGAGCCCGCCGATGCCCGATGCCGGCGGCACGAATCCGTAGCGCTTGCTCGCGGCCCATACCGCGAGGTAGCAGATGCCCGCCCCGCACCCAACGAGCGCCGCCCCATAGGTACGATAGCGCGGTAGCAGTCGCCAGCCGAGGAACCCGACGACCGCGCCAGCAACGGCGCCGATCATGCAGCGGAGCTCAGGCGAGATCCAGCCGCGATCGAACGAGAGCTTCAGCAGGTAGCCGGCGGCGAGGATGAGCGCGAGCACGCCCACCGCGAGGAGCCCGAGTTGTCCGAACCACGCCTCGGCGCCGTCGGCGATGCGCCTCAGCGGGGCGGAGGGCGCGCGGGGCACGGTCGGCTGCGGATACTGACGCCGCGGCGCGAGCGCCTCCAGCTCCGCGACGCGTTGCTCCAGCTGCGCCAGTCGTTCCCTGATCTCCCCGTCGTCAGGCACGAATTGCCTTCCTCCGCGGTGGCACCACCGGCACCCGGAACGCCATGACCGTCACCACCGCGACGGTCGCCGCGCCCAGGACAAACGGGAACCAGACGTTCACCTCGAACGCGGCCGTTGCCATGAGGGGCGCCGCCACGCGGGCCACGCCGCCAAAGGTCTGGGCCACGCCCATGACGGTGCCGGTCTCCTCGCGGTCGGCGCCCCGCGTCATGAGGGAGGTGGCAGACGGGAACAGCAGCGCCGTCCCGACAGGAACCAGCGGCATGATGAGCGCGAGCATGGCGATGGACGATGCCAGCGGATAGAGGAGCAGCCCGATGATCAGGAGCATCGCCCCGACGCGCATCGCCCAGGTTTCGCCGATGCGATCCACGATGGGACCGAGAAAAATCGTGCGCATGACGACCGAGAGGCCACCGATGTACAGGAACCAGGGCCCGATCGTGGTCGCGTTGACGTGGAACCGTGCGCCCAGAAAGAGCGCCAGCACGGAGGTCAGCGAGGCGAAGGCGAGCATGCCGACGCCGTAGATCCAGGTGAGTCTCGACACCTGCAGCGTGGGATGGCGAACAACCTGCCACGCGGACTGCCACACCGGCTTCCGCACCGCGGCGCTGCCCCCGCGGTTTGTGTGTGACTCGGGCAGGAACCGCCAGGCAAAGCCAAAGTTCACCAGGCAGAGCGCCGCCGCGACGAATCCCGGCATGGCGCGCCCCCAGTGCGCCGCGACGGAACCGATCACCGGGCCGAGCATGACACCGGCCGACGTGGCGGCTGAGAGCCAGCCCAGGGCGCGGGCGCGATCGGCCGGCTCGACGGAGTCGGCGATGTACGCGTTGGCCACACCGGTAGTGCCGCCACCAGCCCCCTGAATGAGACGGGAGACAAAAAGCAGCCACAGGGTTTGCGCCAGGCCGAAGACCACGAAGGCCACCGCCGAACCCATGAGCCCGATGAGCAGCGCGGGGCGCCGGCCATACTTGTCCGACACCCGTCCCCACACCGGCGCCGAAAGGATCTGCGCCGCCGAGAAGGCGGCCGTGATAATGCCGACCTGGAAGGGGGAGGCCGCGAGGTCGAGGGCGTAGAACGGCAGGATCGGCAGCACCATTGCAAAGCCGATCATGTCGACGAAGCACGTGGCGATGAGCACCGCGAGCCGCCGGAACTGGTCGCGCGCGGTGGCCGCAGACACCGGCATGGCGGTATCGCTCATCCACCGGGCTCCCGTTCGGCCGTCGCCAGGAACACCGCCGCGCTCACGCACATGAGCACCACGCCGTAGGCCGCGGCCACGCCAACATCGCTCGAGCGCAGGCTGCCCATGATCTCAAGGGAAATAGGCCGGGTGTCGTAGGTGTACAGCAGCACGCTGGTCACGAAATCGCCAAAGCCGGCGACGAAGGCAAGCGTCGCACCGGCCACGAGCGACGAACGCAGGAGCGGAATGACCACGCGGCGCATTGTGCGCGCGCCACCGGCACCGAGTGAGGCCGACGCCTCCTCATATGCGGGATCGAGCCGGCGGTAGCCCGCCAGCATCGCCCGGCCCGACAGCGGCAGGTTGCGCACCAGATAGGCGAGGGGAAGGATCACGGGCGTGCCCACGAGGATGAAGCGGAGCAGCGCCGGCGCGTGCACCGAGAACGCCGTGGCAAGGGCAATGGCGAACACCGTCCCGGGCACCGCCCACGGCAGCGCCACCAGCCATTCGAGCAGGCGTGCCGTCGGCACCCGGCGCCGTACCACCAGGGCGCCGATGGCCAGGGCGATCGCCACCGCACCGGCCGTGGCGACGATGGCCATCCAGAGGCTCGTGAAGAGCGGCCGGGACCGCACCGGGTCACTCACCAGGGTGACGTAGTTCCCCAGCGTGTAGGCGGGGGGCAGCGCCTCGTTCGTCCAGGTGCCGAGGGGCACGAGGGACACCAGCAGGAGAGTGGCGTGCGGGAGCAGGAGGAAACCGGCGAGCAGCCACGCGATGCTCGCGAGCACCGTGCGCGCCCGCCGCGACGCAATCGGCCGGGCCGCCGGCGGCGCGCCCTTCGACCCGCCGATGATGCCGTCGGCATCGACCCACCGCACCAGCACCAGCCCAACCAGCGCAATCGCCGTGAGGGCCAGGGTCTCCACCATCGCGAGCCGGTCATCCCCGTTGAGCCGGGTGCTGACGATCTGCGTGGTCATCACCCGGAAGCCGCCGCCGAAGAGATACGGCGCGCTGAACGACGCCAGCGACGACAGGAAGACCAGGAGCGCGGCACCGGCCAGCGCCGGACGGAGGAGCGGCAGCACCACCCGGCTGAAGGTGCGCCAGCGCGTGGCCCCAAGGCTCTCGGCGGCCTCATACGCCGACGCATCAATGCCACGGAGGCCGGCGCGCACGAACAGGTAGAAGTACACGTACATCGAGTACGCGTGGACGAAGAGGATGGCGCCCGCCCCCTGCAGGCGCCATGGCGGATCAGGACTGCCGGTAAGCCGTTGCACGAGCCGCGCCGCGAAGCCGGTCTCGCCCCAGAGAAAGAGGAACGACAGCACACCCACCAGCGGTGGCAGGACGGCCGGCAGTGCCACGAGCTGGGCCAGCACCCGTCGGCCGGGAAAGTCGTAGCGGGTGAAGAACACCGCGAGAGGCACCCCGATGCCGGCGGAAAGCACGACGGTCGCGAGCGAGATCCACACGCTGCCCCAGAGCGCCTGCCACTCGTTGCGTCGCGCGAGGAAGGCGCGGAACCCCTCCAGGGTGAAGCCGTCGACACCGCGCACCGCGTCGGCGGCGACGATACCAATGGGGTAGACCACGAGCCAGGTGAGCAGGAGTGCGAGCAGCACCCCCAACAGGACGGCGCCCGGCGAATGGCGATTCAACGGGCCTCCGGCGCAAACAGGTGCATGCCGCCGAGTCCCCGCCGGCTCGGCAGTATGCCGACCGACTCGCCCACCTGCGCCGAGCCGAGTGGCGCGGCCACCTCGACCTCGTGCCCGAGGGCGAGCCGCACGCCAAAGAGCGAGGAAGCACCGGCGAAGCGCAGGGAGGTGATGATACCCGGGGCCGCGCCATCGGTACCGGTGCCGAGCCGCAGCGCTTCGGGACGCGCGTACAGCGTGGCAGGGCCCTCGATCTCACGCCCGGTCTCCTGCTCCGGCGTGAGGGTCCAGAGGCCGCCGCCGGGCAGCCGGAGTCGGAGCACGCCGGTCACGCCCCGCTCGACCATCACTGGCACCGGACTCGCCCGCCCGATAAAGGTGGCAACGAATGGCGTCGCAGGCCGGCCATACAGGTCCGCCGGCGTGCCCACCTGCTCCAGCCGGCCCGCGCGCAGCAGGGCCACCCGATCGCCCAGTTCGAAGGCCTCGTCCTGCTCGTGCGTCACCAGCACGGTGGTGATCCCGATGCGACGGATCACCTCGCGCAACTCGCGGCGGGTCCGCTCGCGCAGGGTGGGGTCGAGGTTGGAAAGCGGTTCATCCAGCAAGAGGACGCGCGGCTCGGGGGCGAGCGCGCGCGCCAGGGCCACGCGCTGCTGCTGGCCACCGGACAGCTCCCCGATGCGCCGGCGCTCGAGCCCGGCAAGGTCGACCTGTTCCAGTGCCTCACTGACTCGGCGGCGGATATCGCCGGCCGGTGCGCCAATGGCCTCGAGCCCGAAGGCCACGTTCTGTCCCACGTCCAGATGGGGGAAGAGCGCATAGTGCTGGAACACCATGCCGAAGCGCCGCCTCGCTGCAGGCAGCGCGGTGACGTCAACGTGCTCCACCAGCACGCGGCCTGCGTCGGGGCGCTCGAACCCCGCGAGGAGCCGCAGCGCGGTAGTCTTGCCGCTGCCGCTGGGCCCCAGCAGTGCCAGCACCTCGCCGCGGGCGAGCGTGAGCGAGAGGGCATCGACGGCGAGGTGCTCGCCGAACCGGCGGGTGAGCTGGTCCAGGGCCAGGAAGGTGTCGGGCGCCATCAGTGCGTGGCCTCCGCCCGGCGTCCGGTGCCCCGCACGTGCTGGTCCCAGTACGCCATCCAGGCGCTGCCTTCGCGCGCGAGCAGGGCCCAGTCGACTGGTGCCACCTTCATGTCACGCATCACGGTCTCGAGCCATGCGGGAATCTCGTCACGCGGCAGGTCGGTGCGCGCCGGAATGCGGAACACCTTGGTGGCCGCCAGCACCTGCGCCTCGGGACTGCCCACGAAGTCGATGAAGGCCCTCGCAGCATCAGGATGCCGGCTGCCGCGGACCAGCCCGATCGCGTCCTCGATCACCACCGTTCCGCTCGAGGGGAAGACATAGTTGAACGGCATGCCCTTCGAGCGGCTGATGAGGATATCGGGCAGGTCCCAGAGGGTGACCAGGCCCTCCCGCCGTGCCAGCTTGGCATCCAGGATCGCGGGATTGAGCGCATAGGCGCGGGTCTGCCCATCGAGCTGGCGGAGCCACGCCATGCCCGCGGTAGTATCGCCGGAGGCGTTGATGCTGCGCTCGATGAGCATGCCCCATATGGCGCGCATCGTCCCGCTGGCCATGGGGTCCCGGATCAGCACCTGGTCGCGCCAGCGCGGCTGCAGCACATCGTCCCAGTCCTTCGGCGCCTCGTCGGCGGTGACGACATCGCTGTTGTACGCGATCACCGCCGGCGTGCGGTACACGCCGAAGTAGAGGTCGCCGGGTCCCCAGGCACTCCGGTCGGTGTGCTCGACCCATTCAGGATGGTACGGCTGGAGCAGTGCATCGCGCACGCCTCGATCGAAGACCGTGGTGGGACCGCCGAACCAGACGTCGGCCTGGGGATTCACCCGCTCGAACCGAAGCCGATCGAGGATCTCCTGGCTGCCCAGGTCGAGCCAGCGGATATCGACATCCGGTCGCTGCCGCTCGAATTCCTTCTCCAGCAGCAACAGCTGGTCGCGGCCATGAGGAGAATAGACGAGGACGGGGGTGCGAGCGTCCTTCCCGCAGGCAAGGAGCAGGAGGGATATCAATAGCGTGAGGAGTGAGGAGTGAGGAGTGAGGGTGTTGCTCACTGCTTGAAGCTCACGCTGTTCAAGGCGAGCAGGTTTGCAAAGAGGCGATACGCCCCGGGCACGCCCGCAGGCAGTTGCCGGAAGAAGCTGAGTCCCGTGTATACCCACGTTCCCTTCCCCACCCTGGCGATCAGGAGACCACCCTCGAGCGAGGCCTCGCCGGGATCGTGCATCTCGAGCACCGTGCGATACTCGGGTGCCCAGGCGCGCGCGAAGTAGAGCCCGCGCTCCTGCACCCAGCCGTCCCAGTCAGTTGGTCCAATACGGTTGGGCACCCGGAGCACGCGGGCTGCCGTGTCGACGACGGTAACCACGGCGTTTTCGTCGGTGACACGATCGTGGCCGCCAAGCAGTGCCGGCACCGGCGCGCCGGTGGCGGGCTGCGCGGTGCTGACGGTGCGATCGGCGGACCCGGGCGGTCGGCTGGCGACGAACAGCGGGAACGGCGCGTAGTTGCCAAAGAAGAAGCCGTACTGCTGGTACTGCACGATGACGAGCCCGCCCTTCCGCGCGTAGTCGATCAGCGCGGTGTTCTCATTCAACAGCGATGAGTCAGTTTCATAGGCGCGGGGACCCACGACGATCGCCTCGAAGCGTGCCAGGTCGCCGTGCACCAGGAAGGCACCATCGATGACCTCGACCGGTACACCGGCCGATGCGAGCGCCTCGGGCACGCGATCGGCGGCGCCGCGGATGTAGCCGACGCGCTTCACCGGCGGCAGCACCAGGTCGAGCGCGGTCACGCGCGCCGTCGCCGGCGTGAGGTAGCTGCGGGGACGGATGTACGGGTAGCTGATGGTGACCCGGCCCTGCTGCCATCGATCGCCTCGCGCGCCCGTGGCCACGGCGCTCACCGCGTAGCGGCCCGGTGCGAGGCGCGCCGGTGCACGGACGGTGAACTGGAGTTCTCGATGTTCGTTCCGCCGGGTCAGCGTGAACGACTGCGCGGCGACCGGCGGCCATCCCTCCGGCAGCTGCAGGCTGACGCGACCCGACGTGGTATCCTGCCCGCCGTGGAGCAGCGTGACGGTGAAGACGTGCGATGCGCCGCCCGCGAGCCGCCATGGAAGTTCGGCCGGCGACAACTTCACGTCCACGCGCGGCACGATGTCCACCGGCTCCCGGATCTCGCCGCGCGCCTGGTCGTTCCATCGCCAGGTGCCTTCGCGCCCCATCCACCCCGCAGTGAGCGGCGCCGTCACCAGGCCGGCGCTGAGCTCGGCCTCCTCGAACGGCCGCCCCAGGTCCGATACCGCCGCCGCCGACCAGTCGTACAGGTCCCCCGGAGGCGAATGGCGCAGGTAATACGGCTGCGTGAGCGGCCGGTCCGGCGCGATGCGCCCGGCGTACTGCCATTCGAGGCCGGGCCGGCCACCCGACGTGAAGCGTCGCACTTTCGGCTGTAGCCCGGCCATGGTGAGTGGCGAGGAGGAAAAGGCCGGCCGGAAACGGTCGAAGGTCACGCCGACCGCCTCCAGTACCAGTTCCATGGAGTCGCCGGGCGCCACATGCAACGTACTGGCGCGAACATCGAGCAGCGTGCCAGTGGCGGCCTGCCACGCATCGGCCAGATGCTCGAGCTGGTCCGTCAGCTCGACGGTCGGGCGACCCTGCGCCCAGGGAGAGCCCGCGAGCGGCGCGAGGAATCCAGCCGCGCGCAGCAGGCGCGACGGCGTCAGCGAGTCCGCACCGCGATCCCGACGAACGGTGTCGCGCTGACCGCCGCGAATGGTGTCGATCAGCGCCGCGTAGAACTGCAGCCGGACACCACCAGGAACCGCAATCCCGCTCATCGTGGTATCCAGGCCGGTCCAGAGTCCGAAGGCGCCCCGCTTCGTCCGATCGCTGACCAGCGCCAGGCGCACGATGCTGGGACCGATGGTCTGCAACTGGCCCATGTCCTGGGAGCGGTGCAGGCTCCGGCTGGCCATGGCGATCTGGTGGAACGTCATGCCCACCGCGCTGTCGATCCCGCCGCCATCGAGCGTCAGCGTAGTGGCGGCCGTGTCGAACCGCGCGCTGCGATAGAGCTTGAGGGGCAGCCATGGGTCGAGTCCCTCGGCGGACTTCAGCTCGGGAAAAGCCGCCGCGTCCCCCGCCAGGCGAAATGCCTCAGCCGCCGCCCACCCGGCGGCCTGGTGCTGCCCGTGGCCGTCGCGCGGTGTACCGCTGAAAATCGTCACGATGATCTGCGGCCGGAAACGCCGCACGATGCGCACGACATCCTTGAGGATCGTGTCGCGTGGCCAGTGCGCCCAGGTATCATCGAGGTTCTTCGAGAACCCGAAGTCGTAGGCACGGGTGAAGTACTGGCCCGCACCGTCCACGCGACGGGCTGCCAGCAGTTCCTCCGTGCGAAGCATGCCAAGGGCCAGGCCGAGTTCCGAGCCGACGAGATTCTGCCCACCCTCTCCCCGGTTGAGCGAGAGATAGGCCGCCTCCGCCCCCTCGCCGCGTGTGAGGATGGTGAGCAACTCGGTATCCTCGTCGTCGGGATGCGCACCGATGATGAGGACGCGCTTGTAATGACCGAGAAATCGGAGCGCCTGATCGAGCGCGATCACACCTCCGGTCGTCGGCGGCCCAAGCTGGGCCGCGAGCGCGACAGGGGTGCTGAACAGGACAAGGCAGGTGACACAGCGGACCAAGTGGCGCAGTCGTCCTCGCAGGAGCGGAGCGCCGGGAAGCTAACGGGAAAGGACGAAAGGCGGGGGTCTCAGCGCACGGAAAAACGCTGTCGCGCCAGTCCCTTGCCACCCACCAGACGGAGCGACGGCCGCTTGAGCTTGCTGCCCAGCAGGAAGGCGACGACAAACGCGCCGGTGGCGAGACCAACCAGCCCTGCGCCGACCCCCAGCGCGGTACCGTGCAGCAATAGCAGCATGCCCAGCGAGAGGATGATGGTCCCTGCGCCGCGCACAATTTCGTCGCGGTTCCGCCAGCCGGTGCGGCGGCCCCAAGCCCAGGCGCCGAGGAGACCCATGGCGCCCACGAGCAGGATGACGTACCAGGCGAAGATCCAGAAGCGCAGCCCGAGAATCTGGGTCTGCCCGACAGCGGCCACGGAAAGGTCCATGGGCTGCTCCTGAAAACGATTATGGGGCTGTGACGGGATTGTAACACGACCATCTTACAAGCGTGCAGGAAGTTGCACCAGCCCTAGCCTTCCCCCCGCGCCTTGCAGCAGCCGTTGCAGGGGCACCGTGCCAGGAGCTTTTCGAAGGTGTAGATGCCCGTGCTGTGACCGTCACTCCAGTTGACCTTGAGCCCGTAACTCCCGACGAGACCCACTGATAGGGGTCGGATGTCTACCGGGATGGAGTCCGGCTGAAGCAGGGGTCGGCCGCTCATCTCTTCAACGCATTCGGCACAGGGACAGGCCAGGCGGAGCTGGCGCGCCGGAAAGAGCGCCGCGTGCCCGGACTGGTCCCACTCCAGGGTGAGACCATCATCCCGGCGGGTAATGCGATACGGCATGACGTGCTGCTTCACGTGCCATCCTCCCGTTCGCGGGGGGCATCTGCGCGGGTGTTATCTTCGAAGCCTCGGTCAACAGTACTACCCCCACGCCCGGCGCAGGCATCCCGATGACCTCCACTCCAAATCCCTTCGGTTCTCGCGGCACCCTCACGGTGGACGGCCAGGACGCCGTCATCTACCGGTTGCCGGAGCTCGAAAAGCAGGGGCTGGGCCGGCTGGACCGGCTCCCCTTCTCCATCCGTATCCTGCTGGAGAATGCGCTCCGCTTTGCCGGGCATGGCCTCGTCACGGAGCAGCATGTCCGGGACATCATGGCGTGGAAGGCGGTAGACCCGGCGCGCGGTGAGATCCCCCTCATGCCGGCGCGGGTAGTGCTGCAGGACTTCACTGGCGTTCCCTGTGTGGTGGACCTGGCGGCGATGCGCGATGCGGTCGTGCGCATGAAGGGAGATCCCAACCGGATCAACCCGCTGGTGCCGTGCGACCTGGTGATCGACCACAGCGTGCAGGTCGATGCCTTCGGCAGCAGCGTGGCGCTCACGATCAACGCTCAGAAAGAGTTCCAGCGCAACAACGAGCGCTACGAGTTCCTCAAGTGGGGCCAGCAGTCCCTCGCCAACTTCCGCGCGGTGCCGCCGGCCA